>JAZQAP010000112.1:0-5162 GCA_045545275.1 Thermoguttaceae bacterium
CTTATTTTACCGACTTTACGCGCCGCGACGAACAAACGCTCGACGCCGACGCAAAACTTTCGTTTCTCTAATTTTAACCGTTTCGCGCGATTTTTCAAGCGGTTTCGCGCAAATTTCGGACGTATTTTCTCCGACGCGAACCGCCGCTTTGCCGTCAACGGTCGTTTTCGGCGAGATAACCCAATATTTCGTCGAGGTTTGCGTCGCAAGAGTGAATCGCGACGACGCGCTTCGTTTTCCTATTAATATCCAAAAACTGGCCGCGCATTCCGCCCTTGCCGAACGCGAACCCCGAGTCGCCGACCGGGTGCAACTCGAAACCGCGCTTCAAGACTTCGTCGACCGCCGCTTCCGAAAGGATTCGCTTGCCGTCGTAAACGCCGCGCTGAACGTACATTACGCCGAGCTTCGCCATATCCTCGGTCGAAATATACATCCCGGTCGCGCCCATCGGAAAGCCTTGCGGACACTTCGCAAACGCGCATTCGGCAAACTTCGCCGGAGCCAAAACTTCGCGGATAAGGAAATCGTCGAGTCGCTCGCCCGTTTTTTCGGAAACGATTCGCGAAACCAAATAAAACGCCGCGTCGCTGTAAACGCTTTTTTCGCCGGGTTTATACTTCAACGGTCGTTCGAGAACAAGGCGCAAATAATCTTGCGACGCCCAGTCGTTCGGGTTTTCCGCGTCGATATCGAGGAAGCCGCGCCCAAAACCGACGCGGTGCGTCATTACGTCGGAAATTTTGACGTCGCGCCACTTCGGATCGAAATTTTCCGGAAATTTCGCTTCGAAAATCGGGAAAACCGGGTCGTCGACGTCGAGAACGCCGCGGTCTTGCAGAATCATAACCGCCGTAACCGCAAAGAGTTTTGCGACGGAGTACGTGTTCTGACTCCGCGACGCCGGACGAACTTGCTTCGTTCGCGAAACGCCGTCGCAAACTTCGCAAATCGCATAAACCCGTCCGTCTTTTTCGGCTAACTCGACCAATTTTTCAAACATCGGTTTCGACGCCGCGTCGCTCGTTTCCATTTCTTCGTTAACCTCCGACGCCGCCGCGACTTCCGAGCCGACGTTTTCCGCGTTATCGTCGAACCCGTAAACCGCGCCGACGCCGTTGTTACTCGCCGTCGCGACGCCGCCGAAAAGCGCGACCGCCAACGCGATTTTTCGCCAATTCGCCTTCATATTACCCTCCGTCGCTTTTCAACCGTTACTCGTTTTGCGTCAAATAGTTAAGAAGTCCTTCGCATCCGGCGAGAACGTCGTTCCAAGCGGCGTCGAAGTCGTTCGTGTACCAAGGGTCGACCAAATCGCGCGGCTCGGCGGTATAATCGAGCAGAAGCGAAACCTTGTCTTCAAAGCCCTTAGGGCAAACGCGCATCATATTGCGACGATTCCAGTCGTCCATTCCGATCAACATATCCCAACGCTCGAAGTCGTCGGGCCGGAGTCGCCGCGCCGTTTTGCCCGCGCAGGAAATCCCGTGTTCGCTTAATTTACGTCGCGCCGGCGGATAAACCGGATTTCCCAGTTCCTCGGCGCTCGTCGCGGCCGACGCGATCTCGAACTCGTCGGCGCGCCCGGCTTTAGCGACTATATCCTTCATAACGACCTCCGCCATCCGACTGCGGCAAATGTTCCCGTGGCAAACGAATAGTAAGGCTAACCGCCCCTCCCGACGAGGGACGACGTTAGGTTGCTTGGAGTCGGAACGCATCAGGCGACCTTCGCTTTCTTTTCTAAGAGTTCCAAAATGGCCAAGTCGGCGCTCCCGTAGTAGGCGCTTTCGCCCATATACTCCGTGACGCCCGCGCGGTCAAAATAGCCGCGAACCTGTTCGGCGGCGCCGCAGAATACCACGGTCTTCCCCCGTCGCTTCAGGGCTTCGCAGGTCTCCAGCATAGCCTGAGCGCCGGACAAGTCCACGCTGGACATACCGCGCAGAGAGATAATGAGATAGTCGAACCTGTCGGCTTCTTTCATACGGTGGACGAATTCGTCGACGTCGCCGAAGAAGAGGGCTCCGGTGATATAAGCCATGCCGCAGCGCTCAAGCGTCGCGGAATCGGCGACGGGACGCTTAGCCACGCGGGCGGGATCAATGTCGGAGAACTCGATTTTGATCCGGCTGGAGTTCACCATAAACAGGACGGCGGAGTAGACGACGCCCATAATAATAGCGACGGTCAGATCGAACAGCACGGTCGCGATCAAGGTGATCACGAACTGACTTATCGCGGACTTGAAGCGGCGAGCGAAGATGAAGCGGACGCCCTCCCAGTCGTTCATGCGCCACGCCGTAACAATCAGCACGCCGGCCAGCGCGGCTAACGGCAACTTCGCCATCACGTCGCCCAGCAGGAACATCGAGGCCAGCAGAAACACGGAATGAAACACGCTGGTCAGACGCGTCTGCTGACCGGACTTGACGGCCACGCTGGTGCGGGCGATCGCCGCGGTGGCGGGGACGCCGCCCATCAGAGGCAGCAGCATGTTGCCGACGCCCTGAGCGATCAGCTCCTGGTCGGCGCAGAAGTGTTCGTTCTTCATCCGGGCGGCGGAGGCGCCGCACAGCAGGCTTTCGATCATACCAAGCGCGGCGATGGTAATCACGGGAGACGTCAAATCGGAGACCATCCGGACGCTCAGACCGGACAAACTTAGGCGATCCTCCAACCACAGCGTCTTGGGGATATCGCCCACCGCGGCAAGGGAATCCATACCGAAAGCAATGGAGACGACGGCGGCGACGACGACGCCTACCAGAGAGCTGGGAACCTTGGCCCCCCACTTCTTGGGCCACGCCAGCATCACGACGACCACCAGAACGCCGATACTTACGGCTTCCGGGTTGGGGTGGAAACCCAGACGACCGTAGGAGGCCAACTTCTCCAAAGCGGTGGCGCCCTCGGAAACCGTGCCGAAGAAGGCGTCGATCTGGCCCAGAGCGATAATGACGGCGATACCGGAGGTAAAGCCCATAATCACAGGCATAGGAATAAAGCTGATGAGACGGCCTAACTTCAACATACCGGCCGCCAGCATTAACGCGCCGGCGGCGAAACAGGCCAAGAACACGCCCTGCAGACCGTGTTGCGCCACGATACCGATCAACACGGCGCTCATCGCGCCGGTGGGCCCGGAGACCTGATAGGAAGCGCCGCCCAAAACGGCGATAACGACGCCGGCGACAATGGCGGTAACCAAACCGGAGGCGGCGGTGGCGCCGGAGCTAACGCCGAAGGCCAGAGCCAACGGCAACGCCACGGCGCAGACCGTCAAGCCGGCCATCATATCCTTGGTCAGCCTAGCGACGTTATATCCGGAAAACTCCCGCTTTAGCCCTTGAACAAACTGTGAGATCATTTGAATCGCCCTCTCCAAAATATTTTTAACCCAAGTCTATTCCCTCACTATACCACAGCCTTTCAAGAAATCAAGAAGAAAAAACGACGAAACATCTCTCCGGAGTTCCCACAGTTCCGCCGGTAAAGCAAAATCGTTGAAGCGGATGGAACGACGCTTCCGCAGGTATCCCCGGCGCCGTCGTCCCCGTTCGCTAAGGGCGCGCCTCCGACCGCAAGAGGATTACGTGAACGCGATAGTCCGCGACGCCTCTTTGATTTTCTATTTTTCGCGCCGTTAATCTTTGTCCCGCCGTCCAAACGGTTGGACGAGGCCGACGCTTCCCGTTTACGCGTCGGCGATTCGTCGCTTAAATCGGCGAAAAACGCCGCGCCGCCCGCCGACGACGCGACGTCGTTATATATGACGCCGCGTCAAGGAATCGGCCAAACTTCGTCCGTGTAAAGGGGCGTTCGGACGCGAAGCGGCAAGTCGCCTCCGCCGTCGGCGCTAAACTCGACGCGGTAGACGCCCGGTTCGAGTCGAATCTCAACGTCTTGCATTTCAATCGGTTGCGGCTCGGCGAGCGGCTGTCCGTATCGTTTCGGCGTTTCGCCCGGAAGCGCGAACAAATATTGACCGCGCGCCGCTTCCGACGGTATCGCAAGGGTCGCGTCGACCTTTTCTCCGGTTATCTTAACCCGAGGATTCGCAACCTTTGCGCCGTCCGCCGTCGCCGCGTCGGTTTCTCGGAAATGAACTTGCAGACCGAGTCGACAAGGCTTTTCGACGCGGAGTTCCCAAGTTCGCGACGCCGCGTCGGCGCCGATTTCTTGCCAAAGCGGATAAACGACGCGCCGGAACGACTTAGAACCGTCCGCCGCCGTTTCGAGTCGCAAATCGTTCCGCTTTCCGAGAAGCGCGTTTCGTTCCTCGACCGTTTTTTTCCCGTAAAGCGCCGGGTCGACGCGAAGTAGCGCTTTTACTTCCTCCGGAACGCGCCCGGAAAGGCGCAACTCTTCGTAAGACCTTATCAAATCGAGAATTTCGCCGATAAACGGATGTTTCGACGCGGCGCCGACCGACGCTTGGAACGAGAACGACGCGTCGTAACCGATCGTCGTTCCGAGGCAATACTCGTACATATCCGGCGTCGCGTTGCGGTCGTACCCGTAATACCAGCCGACGTCGAGGCGCATATTATTGTCTTTCATTCCGAGAAAACCGCCGGAACGCTCTTCCAAATAAGCCTTTAGGTCGTCGTGCCCGTCCGCCGACGCCGAGCGCGAAATCATATGCCAAGAATACGGCGAACAACTGCTCCCTTGATAAAGAATATTCTTATCGTTAATCTTGTCGTAAAACGCTTTATGAAGGCGCGCGTTGTAATACCAATGCTCCGAACCGTCTCCCGGGCGTTGCAGCAGTTCGGAACCGTCGAAGTAAATCATATCGAGCGGCAACTCGTTCGCCAGCCGAGCGAAATTCCCGGCGATTTCGTCGATAAAGTCCGCGTCAAGGTCGGGCAGATGATACCCGTAAGCGCGAATGAAATGCGACACGGCGGAACCCTTTTTATGCGCCGCGACTTTCGTTCCGTAAAGCCCGCGTTCGCAATCGGTTAAACCATTCGCGTCGACGCCGCCGTATCGGATCAATTCGTCGTCGATGCGAACGACTTGCCCGGAGCCCATATACGGGTCTTGCCCGACCGGAAAAACGGTCGCGTCGGTCGCCGTCGGAATCGTTTTTTCGCTTCTGTCGGCGCACAAATCGGCGGCCAACGTCGTCGACTCGCCGAGGAGAAAGCGTT
>JAZQAP010000113.1:0-10165 GCA_045545275.1 Thermoguttaceae bacterium
CGACGACAAAACGGTTTAAGTAGAATTTAGCGGTTGACGCGGTTGAAACGGTCGAGGCGAACGTCAACGGGTCGAAACTTGGATCGTAAACGCTTCGCCGGTCGTCGACTTTTCCGATTGCGGAACAAGGATAAAGTTGTCGACGACGACCGGGTTAAACTCCGCGCCGGAAACGACTTTTGCGTCGGCGACGCGGGTCGGGAAGAGTTGGAAGAAGGGACGGTTGTTGTAATGCGAACCCTTGGCGCGGTCGAAGTTGAACGTTTCGGGACCCTTTTTCGGCTCGATCGTCAGCGTCCAAAGGGCGCGGCCGTCTTCCGTTTTTTCCGATTTTAACGTTTGCGCCCAACCGGACTCTTGCTCGACCAACGCGTTTTGCCAAGCCGGGTCGCCGTAAAGGACGAAAACGTCGCGGTCGTAATTGAGGCTGCGGAGGAATTGCGCCGGAAGCTCCATTTCACCCTTCGCTTTTTGGTCGAGGAGGTAAAGGAGCGCTTGGTTGTTCGCGAAGAACGCTTCCGAAACGGTGAAACGGCCCGGTTGACCGAGGTAATACCCCTGCGTTCCCCAACCCATAAAGCCGAACCAAGTCGGAACGACGTAACCGACCATTTGGTCGACGTTGCAAGAATGGAAGTAGGCGAGCGCCATCGCGTTCGGGCCGTCGATATCGCCGATCAGGCAGTTGCCGCTGGCGAGGTAGATTTTCGAACCGGAAGCGTTGATTTCGAACGGTTCTTCGCCGGTCGACGGTTTTCCGTAAAGTTGACCGTTTTTGCTAACGAAAAATCCGTTTTTGTAGTTGTAACCGAGCATCCAGTCGCGTTGGGTGGCGTGTCCGGAGGTAACGAAAAGTTGGGCGCCGTCGAGCGATTCGGCGATAGCGCGGGTCGTGTCGTCCGGAGCGTCTTCGAGAACTTCCATCGGGGAGCCCGGCTTTTTAACGCGACGGCGGTTTTTGGCGCCTTCGTCGTAACAAACGCCTTCTTCGAAGAGGTCGAGATTGATCGCGGTTCCGCCGGCCGCTTTGACCGTCGGACGGTCTTCGACTTGCGCCATTCGGAGCGCGTCGTCGGCGTTAAAACCGGTAATAATTCCCCAAATTACGTCGCCGTAGGGGTCGTCGTCGAGGGCGCGCGTCGTTTGCCAAATCATCGCGAGATTTGCGCGGCTCGCCTCCTCCGGTTTGACGACGTAACAGGCGTATTTCGGGAAAACTTTGCGGAGTTTGCCGAGCATATTCTCGTCGTTGCGGATGACGACGACGTTAAATTTTTCCGAATGTTTCGCTTTTAACGCTTCGACGGCTTTCGCCCAATCGGCGTCGTCGAGAACCCAAGACGATGCGATAATCGCGTAACCCGGTTTTTCGGCGGTTTGGGCGTTTTGAACGGGTGGCGTCGAGTTTTCGGCGGCGAAGGCGGAGGAGACGGCGTTCAAATCGACGAACGACGCGGCGGCGGTAATCGCAAAGGCGGAAGCGAGCGCGGCAAAACGGCGGCGTCGCGGAAGGTGGGAAAGACGCATTAACTTTTCCTGCGGGGTAAAATAGGGGGAATACTGGAAACGGGGAAGGGAAACGGCGCCGCGTCGGACGTTTGGAAAGGACGACGCTGCGTTTTTTAGGCGTTAACGTTGACGAAAGCGGCAAAGACGGTTGATTTTGCAAAAGTGTAAAATTTAGTAAAATCGGGATAGTCGGTAAAACCGGCTTTGTTCGCCAACGTTAACGTTAAAATCGACGGCGCGACAAGCGTCAACGGGTCGAAATTTGAATCGCGATCGGCTTGTCGGGCGTCGTTCTTTCCGTTTGCGGAACGAGGATAAAGTTGTCGACGACGACCGGGTTAAACTCCGCGCCGGAAACGATTTGCGGGTCGGCGACGCGGGTCGGGAAGAATTGGAAGAAGGGACGCGCGCCCCGTTCCGAACCGTTCGGGTCGATCAGTTCGAACGACTTGTCGCCCTTTTTCGGTTCGACAGTGAAGGTCCAAAGGGTTCGTCCGTCGTCGGTTTTTTCCGACGTCAACGTTTGCGCCCAACCGGACTCTTGCTCGGCCAACGCGTTGCGCCAAGCCGGGTCGCCGTAAAGAACGACGACGTCGCGGTCGTATTCGAGCCCTTGAACGTAACGCGACGAAAGTTTCGCGCCCTTGGGGAGTTTCGACGGGAGCGTCGCCGCGTCGCCGTTTTCCGCCGCTTTCGCTTCTTCGAGGAGCGAAAGGAGCGCTTGGTTGTTCGCGAAGAACGCTTCGGCAAGGGTGAAACGGCCCGGTTGTTCGATATAATAGTCTTGAACGCCCCAACCCATATAACCGAACCAGGTCGGAACGACGTAGCCGACCATTTGGTCGACGTTCGCCGAATGCATCAGCGCGAGCGCCATCGCGTCTTTGCCGTCGATATCGCCGATGAGGCAGTTGCCGCTGGCGAGGTAGATTTTCGAGCCGGACGCGGTAATTTCGAACGGGTCTTCGCCGGTCGACGGTTTCCCGAACAGTTTGCCGTCTTGACTAACGAAATAGCCGTTTTTGTACGTGAAACCGATCATCCAGTTCCGTTGGGTGGCGTGCCCGGACGCGACGAACAGCTGGGCGCCGTCGAGCGATTCGGCGAGCGCGCGGGTCGTGTCGTCCGGGGCGTCCGTCGTAATTTCCGGCGCCGCGCCCGGCTTTTTGACGCGTTTGAGGTTCTTTTTCAGTTCGTCGTAAGCGATTCCTTCGTCGAAATATTGGAGCGCGATCGAGGTGCCGGCGGCGGCTTTCGTCGTCGGACGGTCTTGCGTTCGCGTCGTTCGGAGCGCGTCGGCGGCGTCGTAACCGGTGATGACGCCCCAGATAACGTCGCCGTAGGGGTCGTCGTCGAGCGCGCGGGTCTTTTGCCAAATCGTCGCGAGATTCGCTTTCGTCGCCTCTTCCGGCTTGACGACGAAACAGGCGTATTTCGGGAAGATTTTGCCGAGTTCGGCGAACGCGGCGTCGTCGGTTTCGCGGCGGATCACCGAGACGTTAAACTCTTCCGAACGTTTCGTTTTTAACGATTCGACGACCTTCGCCCAATCGGCGTCGTCCAAAACCTTGGGCGAAGCGATGATCGCGTAACCCGGTTTAGAAGCGGTTTGGGCGGTTTGCGTCGAGTTTTCGGCGGCGGAGACGGTCGAAACGGCGTTGAAATCGCTAAAATTATTAAAACCGTTAAAGTCGGCGGTCAACGCGGCGGCGCCGAGCGCAAGAACGGAAGCGAGCGTCGCGAAACCGCGGCGTCGGGCGGTAAATTGGGGTAAACGCATCGGATTTTCCTTATAATGAAGGCGAGAGGAAAACGGGAAAGGGCGGCGACCGAACGAATCGCCGCGTCTCTCATTAATATAAGGGGAAAAACGCCGTTAGTCGACGACGATAATCTCGTGCAACGGGACGCTCGGGACGGCAAACTTTGCGACGCCGTCGGCCCAATCGAACGCGAGGTCGACGCCGGACGGTTCGAGGCGGAGGCGTTTCGGGCGTTCGGCAAGGCGGAGCGTCGTATCGATATTAACGACCGGATCGATTTTATCGATTAAACCGGCTTGCGCGTGCGGGCCCGAGACGTTGACGAGGTGAACGGTCAAGCGACCGTCCGGAGCGCGGGCGACCGTAACGTCGAGCGGTTGCGGCGTCGCGAACTCGACGAGCGGTTCCGGGAAGAGGCGGCGAAGGGCGACTTGCAGGAGTTCGACGAACGGCGCGCCGGTCGCGGCGACGACTTCCGCGTGTCGGCCTTCCGGCGTCGGCAGGAGCGCGAACCGTCCGGCGCCGAGCTTGCATTCGCGGAGAAGCCAACCGCCGTCGCGCTTTTCGACGTCGACCGTTTCGCCGTCCGCGAGAACGTCCGCCGCCGCGTTAATCGGTTCGCTCCCGATCATAAGAACCGAGCCGCCGCCGCGAACGTATTCGGCGATTTTCGCTTTCAGCTCCGGCGGCAAGATATGCGGACGGAAGAGAACGACGAGCGGATAATCGGCGATCTTTTCGCAAAGCGCCGCGGTCGCGAAGATTTCGACCGAGTAATTCGCTTCCAACAGGCGTTGCAAAATCGGGCGTTGCCAAGTAATCATCGGGAAAAGTTGACCGCCGACCGAGTCGAAATAGTCGTAATGCGATTCCGTCGGGCAGAAGAGCGCGATTTGCGGAATCGGTTTCGAGCGGTGCGAGAGCGCTTGCCGGGCCCGGCAAAACTTCGCCGTTTCCGCCATCGGCTTTATTTTCTCCAAATTAACGCTTCCGTCGCGCTCTTGGGTGATATACGCTTGGAAACCGCCCCCCATTGCGAGGACGCAGGCGGCTTCGCGGCAAAGTTGCGGGCCCGGTTTCTGCGACCAGCCCTTGCCGTCGGCGCGGTCGGCGAAACTCCAAGCCATCAAGTCCCAAGGAATGTTTTGCGCGGCCATAAAGCGGGCCGAATAGCGCGCCGAGTTGACGGAGTCGTTGCGGGAATAGTCGCCCGAAATATACTCGACCGGCGCCGAAACCGGTTCCGGCATATGGTCGGTAAACGCCCAGTTGCTCGCGACCTGGAACGACGGCGCCTTCTCGCGAACTTCCGTTAAATAAGCGCGCAAGTAACGCCGGAACGCCTCGCGGTGGAAGTTTTTCCAGTCGGCCCAACCTTCTTGACCGGGCCCGGTCGGGACGGTTTCGCGCCCGGTTTCTTCGAGGAAGAGCTTCTTCGCTTCGTCGCAATAATTGACTTGCGTCGCCCAACACTCGCCGTCGACCCAAGCGCCGTCGACGCCGTAATCGTTCGCCAGTTCGAGGAGTTGCGGAACGAGAAGACCTTCGCGGTACCCGCCGAAAACGGACGTCATCTCGCCGGAGCGGGCGCCGTCGGGGTTCGAAACGCTCGCCCAATCGGGACGCTTTTCGAGCGCGGCTTTGTCCCAAACGCCGGAATAGTGCATGTAGAGCGCGACGCCGTTTTTCGCGGTCGTCGAACGCCAAACTTTCAGCGCGTCGGCGACGATTCCGGGCGCCGGATTGCCGACTTTCGTCGGATAGCTGCTGAAACCGCGGTGTCCTTTGCAGTCGGTTTGAATATAGTCCGGCTTGATTTCGTCGATAATCGTTTGAATCATTTCCGGCGTCGTGTTGGCGCCGATGTTTTGGTCGCCTTCGTTGGCGTGAAAGTCGAAATGGACGCCGAGGAAGGACTCGGAGCGGCGCAACCGCTTCGGCGCGTCGGCCAAGGAGGCGGCGAAATCGTCCGACGCCGGAGTCGCGGGAGAATTGTCGGCGGCGACGGCGAGGAGTTCGGGAACCGAGGCGGCGCAAAGGGCGAGCGACGAAGCGTCGGCGAGGAAACGGCGGCGCGAAATCGGGGAAAGACGCATAAAAACCTCCGGCTGAAACGATTGCGGCGATTGCCGCGATTGTAACGATCGCGGCGAGTAAAACGGCGAGCGAAACGAAGGCTCGACGCGGAAACGAACGGAGTCGGAACGCTCGGAAACGCGCCAATATTAATAAAGGGCGAAACGCGCCGACTCGACGACGTTAAGTTTAAACGAAATCGTCGCGAAATGCAACGGTTTTCCGCGATTTTCTTCTTTTTTCTCCTGTATTTTGCGAGAAAGGGGCGAGAAAAAGAAAAACGCGAGTTAAAATAGCGAAAAAAATAGCGGTTCTAACGACTAGCCGGCGGTCGAAAGAAATTTTTTCGCCGTTTCGGGAGAAAACGGGCGTGCGCCGCTCAAAAACGCTCTTGCGTCGACCGGAAATTTTCGTTATCTTCCGTTAACGCGTCGCGCAAGGAGGCGCGACTTTCGCCGTCGCGGAAGAAAACGACGATTTTGCCGGTTTTAACGGCGCGTCGAGGAGGGAAAACCGCCGCGTTTCGCTTTTCGGGAAGAAAAGGAACGATTAACGGTTTTGATTTTCAACGCGACGACGGTTTTTGATAAACGGAATGGAATTTAGAATGACGAACGTTGCGACGGAGCGGCGAAACGAAGAGAATACGACGACGAAGCCGGCGGAAAAGACCGTCTTGATCGTCGACGCGTTGGAGGAGACGCGGGACGTCCTGACGACGGCGCTCGAACGACGCGGCGTCCGGGCGTTGGCGTTCCCGACGTCGAAACGAGCGGCGGCGACCGCGCGAACGACTCGGCCCGACTTGGTGATTTTCGACGTCGAAACGGAAACGGTTTCGCCGCGGCAAGCGCTCGACGCCTTTGCGAAAGACGCGGAACTCGACGAAACGCCGATCGTCGCGATCGGAACGGCGCGGTTCGAAGCGCCGTGCGGAGAGGGAACGTTCGTCTCGAAGCCGTATCACTTCGCGCCGCTGTTAGAGAAAATCGAAGCGCTGTTGCGCGAGGCGGACGAACGACGGTAGAACGCTAATCTTTTATTAAAGCTGAAAATCAAAAGAAACGCGTCGATAACAAACGCGACGTCGGGGATTGTCGACCGGCGTCGCGTTTGTTATTTAACGGCCTAAAGGGAAGACGTTCGATTAGCGCGACTTTGAGGATTTTGACGATGTTGAAGATTTTGACGTTGGAGCCGGCGTCGTTTTTTTCGAACGCCGCGACTTCGGCGGTTGCAGCAGCCAAAGGAAAAACAACGCCGGGCCGACGAAAAAGAGGAACTGCGGGCGCCAAGCGCAAAGAACGACCAAAATCGGAATCGCGAAAAAAATCCAGCGCGGAAGACGCTCCAACTCCGGCCAAGCGAGCCAAAGAAGGAACATCATGACGCACATGCGATTCAATTCGAGAAGCCCCGCTTCGCCCGACCAAAACCCGTAAGCGACGAGAACCGCCATGCCGAGCGCGATCCAACCGACTTTTTTACGCAACGGCGGGCGATTTTCCGGTTTTTGCTGTTTTTGCGATTTGGGCGACACGGCGCGGAGCCTCTGCGACGGGAACGGTTCGAAAATTGGCGGGTCAAAAGGTCGCGGCGAAGAACAAAGGCGCCGGTCGAACCGTTAAAGTCGACGCGACCTGCGCCTTTGCGCGGCGAAAAAGCGATTTCAGGAAAGGCGATTCTTGAAATCTTGATAGTCGAAACGGCGATGAACGCGGAAGGCGCCGCCGTCGACGTCGGAGTCGCAAGAAACGATCGACGGAAGCTGAATCCCGTTGAACGTCGTGTTTTTGCACGTCGTGTATTGCGACATATCTTCGAGCGTCAACCGGTCGCCGACTTTGATCGGACGCGAGAAGGTGTATTCGCCGATCACGTCGCCGGAAAGGCAAGTTTTGCAACCGACGATGTACTTGAACAAACCTTCGTCGAGCGGGGCGTCGCAGTCGTCGACGACGCGACGGGCGCCGAGAATCTCCGGCGTGTACGGCATTTCCAAAATATCCGGCATATGCGCCGCCGCCGACGCGTCCAAAATAAGAACGTCGACGCCGTTCGGGTTCTCGATAACGTCCAAGACCGTTCCGACGACGAAACCGGTGTGAATGACGTGCGTTTCGCCCGGCTCCATCATCACTTCCAAGCCGTATTTGGCGCGGAAATCTTTGATAATGCGGATTAAGCGTTGAATATCGTAGCCCATTCGCGTGATGTGGTGCCCGCCGCCGAAGTTGATCCACTTCACCTTTTCGAAGTACGGTTCGAACCGTTCGCAAACGACTTGAAGCGTGCGCTGCAACACGTCGGAACCTTGCTGGCACATCGTGTGGAAGTGGAGACCGTCGATTCCGTCGAGCGCGTCCGGCCCGGCGTCGATCAGATTTTCCAAGCGGACGCCGAAACGAGAACGCGTCGTGCAGGGGTTGTAAATTTCGTGCGAAACTTCGGAATATTCCGGGTTGACGCGCAAACCGACGCGAATGTCGCGACCGCAGTTTTCAACGACGCCGCGGAGCGAACGCCATTGTTGCAACGAGTTGAAAACGATGTGGTTCGCGTATTTGCAAAGTTCGCGCATTTCGTCGAGCGAATACGCCGGCGAATAAACGTGAATGTCTTTTTCCTTACTGAAATGCTCGTAACCGAGGCGCGCTTCGTTAAGACTGCTCGCCGCGACGCCGGATAAATAGGGCGACATTTCGTCGAAAACGCCCCAAGTCGAGAACGCTTTCAACGCGAGAAGAATACGGCAACCCGCTTGTTCTTGAACGTCCGCCAAGATGCGCATATTGCGACGAATCAGGGCGCGGTCGATGATGTAATAAGGCGTCGGCGTGTCGAGCGACGCGTAGTCGAACGGAGGGTAAGGAAAAATCGGATTCATTGCGCTCGCTAGGTGAATTGGTCGGTCATAAAAATCGCTTGCGGCGGAGGGGGAGACGACGGACGGCGTTAAAATCGGCGCGACTGGAAAAGTCGAGCGGCCGTCGACGCAAAAAACGTTCGAAAACGCACAATTCGCGGGACGTCGTCGGAACAAAACAAACCGTCGATTCGGGCGCGAAACCGCCGGGGAATCGGACGGAACGCAACGGCGCCGCTCGTTCGCTCGACTCGAAAAACGAACGCTTCGGAAAGCGGGAACGGTCGAACGAACGGAACGGACGAAACGCGACGAATTTCGCGTTTAGGTTGCGAAAACGTTAAAATGGAGAGTTAATTCAACGCAAGACGGGCGCAAAATCGTTAAAACCGGAAAAGTCGGCGGATTTTATCGCGACGCTCGGCGACCGTCTTCGCGTTAAATCGTTGGACGGCGTTCATTCGAAACGCGTCGTCGGGTACGTTTCTTGCCAAGGAAGCCCCCAAGGCCCGATTTCGGCCATGAACGGATCCGGGTCGAACTCTTCGACGTTGAAAACGCCCGCGCCGGTCCACTTGCCGGTCAGGAACATCTTCGCGCCGAGGGCCGCCGGGACGCCGGTCGTGTAACTGACCGCTTGAGCGCCGACTTCTTTGTACGCCTCTTGGTGATCGCAAATGTTGTAAAGATAATACGTTTGCGGTTTGCCGTCCTTCTCGCCGACGACCCAAATCCCGATGCACGTCTTGCCGACGGTGCGCGGGCCGAGCGAAGCCGGGTCGGGAAGGAGCTTCTTCAAGAATTGAAGCGGGACGATCTTATGCCCTTCGTAGTCGATCGGTTCGACGCCGGTCATCCCGACGTTTTCCAAAACCTTCAAGTGCGTCAAGTACGATTGGCCGAACGTCATCCAGAAACGCATCCGCTTAACTTCCGGATAGTTCTTCGTCAGCGACTCCATCTCCTCGTGGTAAAGGAGATACATATCTTTCGGGCCGATACCTTCCGGGAAGTCGAAGACGCGTTTATGCTCCATCGGCTTCGTTTCGATCCACTCGCCGTTTTCGAAATAACGACCGTTGGCGGAGACTTCGCGGATATTGATTTCCGGGTTGAAGTTCGTTGCGAACGGGTAGCCGTGGTCGCCGGCGTTGCAGTCGATAATGTCGACCGTATCCATCCGGTCGAAACGGTGTTTGCGAGCGTGAGCGACGTAAATGTTCGTCATGCCGGGGTCGAAACCGCAACCGAGAATCGCGCACAGACCGGCTTCCTTGAAGCGTTCGTGAAGCTCCCATTGCGGGCCGTAGCAGAATTTCGGCACGTCCGGGTGTTCGTAGTTCGCGGTGTCGAGGTAGTTGACGCCGGTTTTGAGGCACGCTTCCATAATCGTCAAATCTTGATACGGGAGCGCGACATTAATGACCAAATTCGGTCGGTATTTCTCAAAAAGACGGACGAGCGCGTCGACGTCATCGGCGTCGACCGCTTCGGTCGGAATCGGTTTCGGAAACGTTTTCACGTCGGCGACGATCGCGTCGCACTTCGAAACGGTGCGGCTGGCGAAGATAATTTCGTCGAAAACTTCCGGATGTTGCGCGCATTTGTGCAGAACGACGCGCCCGACGCCGCCGGCGCCGATGATCAAAACGCGGTTCATTTTTTACCTCTTGCCCAAAAAAACGACCCCAAAAAAACGGTCCCGCCGACGATTCTTCGCGACTTCGAAAAGGAGCGAAAAAACAAGGCGAGAATTTTCCCATAAGATTTACTTATTCATTTTAGCCGATTTTCCCCTAAAAAGAAGGGCCGTCGACCGAATTTTTTTCGTTTTTTCCCCCGACCCAACCGGTTTTAACGGAAACGCCGGTTTTAACGGTCGGTTAGGCGGCGCGTCGAGAGGGCGGGCGAAGCGACGTTCGACGCCGTTTTTGTCCTTATTATTAATAGA
>JAZQAP010000114.1:0-5108 GCA_045545275.1 Thermoguttaceae bacterium
GCCGACAAATCGCGCCGACGCGTCCCGTTCGTCGCCGCCGCGCGCCGCCGCGTCGTTTGCAAATTCGTTTTCGCCGCCTCGCCCGGCCGCCCAACGCATCGCTCTAATCGCTCGCGACGTTCGCTCGCCGTCCGCGGAACGTTCCGCGACGCCGTCGACCCGAATCGGACGCCCAAAAAAATAAACCTCCGACGCGGCGTTTGTCGCCTCGGTCGCCGAACTTGTCGCGGCGCGAATCCACGCTTCGCTCGAGGGCGCGAAAAAGCGGTTCGTTCGCTCCGTCGCTTTCAAAAACGGTCGAAACCCGGGACGCTCCTCGATTTTTACGGCGTTTTCGTCGTTCGCGCCCGCCGCCGTCAAAATCTGCTCGAGCCGCCAAGCGCGCGGCGACTCCGAAAAATCGCCGCGATTCAGCCAAAGATTCGGCACGATGAACGCCGTCGCCGCGACGCAGGCGAACGTCAACCCGGCGACGTTCAAATTCGGTTCCAACAACGGACGGCGACGAAGCAAAGAATCGAAAACCAACCGCGAAAAACCGAACGCTCCGATCGACGCCAGCCAAAGATACCCCTGCGGCGCCGATCCCATCGCGACGTAAATCAACCCCGGCGTCAACAAAATCAACGTCAAAATGTCGAGATTGCGCACGCTAAAAACGCGATTGAAACGGAAGAAAACCGCGACGATCATCAGCGACGACAAATAAAACCACGTCGTCGGCAGCATCTCGTACTGAAAAAGAGACGTCGGCACGTTAACCCAACTCCGTTTCAATAATCGTTTCTCGGCGCCGTCTTCGGAGACGCCGCCGCCTGTTTAACGTTCCGCGTCAGTCGGTTTGGACGCGCCAACGCAGATACTCTTCCATAAACGGATGGACGCCGCCGTCGAGCACTTCGTGAAAACTCCCCATCGCGAACCCGGTGCGACTGTCCTTGACGCGTTGCTCCGGATGGAGGAAGTAGTTGCGAATTTGCGACCCGAACCCGACTTTCGCCATATTCTTATATTTCTCGGCCATCATCTGTTCGCGCTTTTCCTCCTCGCGTTGCAGGAGGCGAGCGCGGAGCATTTTCCAAGCGGTCGCGCGGTTTTTGTGTTGGCTCCGCTCGTTTTGGCACTGCACGACGGTGTTCGTCGGGACGTGCGTTAAACGAATCGCGCTCGACGTTTTATTGACGTGCTGTCCGCCGGCGCCGCTGGCGCGAAACACGTCTTCGCGGACGTCCTCCGGCTTAATGTCGACGTCGATCGAGTCGTCGATTTCCGGGTTGACGTCGACCGCGGCGAAGCTCGTTTGGCGTTTCCCTTCCGAGTTGAACGGACTGATGCGAACCAAGCGGTGCGTTCCGATTTCGCTTTTCAAATAGCCGTAAGCCATCGGGCCGCGCACCATGACGCTCGCGCTGTTGATCCCGGCTTCCTCGTTGTCTTGGCGGTCGAGAATTTCGACGGCGTACCCGCGCGACTGCGCCCAAGAAACGTACATGCGCAGGAGCATTTCCGCCCAGTCGTTGGCGTCGGTGCCGCCGTCGCGAGCGTTGATCGTGAGAATCGCGTCGTTGGCGTCGAACGGCCCGTTCAGGAGCGCGGCGGTTTGCAACTTTTCGAGCGTGTCCTCGACGGAGCGCAACTTCGCCGGGATTTCGGCGGCGGTCTCTTCGTCGTCGCGTCCGATTTCGAAAAAAACGTCCAACTCGTCGAGTTCTTCGAGGATTTCGTCCATCGGCTTCGTCAACGCTTTCAACGCCTTCATTCGAGCGACGACCGCCTGCGATTTTTCCGCGTCGTCCCAAAAGTCGGCGGCGGTCATTTGTTTGTCGATTTCGGCGATTTCCGCCTTTTTGACGTCGTAATCGAGGGACGTTTTGAGTTGCGCAAGTCCGCTTCGAATTTGTTCGGCGCGGTCGATTTGCTCGCGTTCTACCGGCATTGTTAAGGGTCTCCTGTCGAAAAAATAAAAGCTCGGGCCGTCGCGTCGAACGAAAAGCCGCCTTTATTTTACACGAAACGCGCCGTTTTCCAAGGGACGCGCCGCCGTTTCCGCAAAAATCGTTCGTTTCGCGCAAAAAACGACGGAAAAACGCCGACGCGCCGCCTTTCGCCGCCGTCCGACGAAGCGGAAAACTAACCGACGCCCGCGTTTTTTGTCAATATATATTAATACGTCGAAAAAACGACGCCGTCGCCGCTCTCTCCGAAACGAATTTCAGAGTTCGAACGGCGACGCGCGTCGCTTTTATCGCGCCTCGGCTCAATAAAGATAATTCGCGAGGTAAGCGTCTTCGACTTCGGTCAAAACTTTATGCACCGTGTCGATCGGAACGCCGACGCGGTTGTCCAAAATAACGCGAACGACGTCGCAGTTTTCCGCTTCCGCTTCGACCAAGCCGCGCAGATCGCCCATTTCGACCGTCTTTTCGGCGCCGTCTTCGCCCTTCCAAATAATTTCGCTCTTGGCGGTGAAGCGAATGTTGACGGTCGTTCGCTTTTCCGCTTTCGCCGCTTTGATCGCGTCTTTGAGGTCGACCGAAGCGCCCTTGGCGCGACGGCTCATATCGGCGGCGGTCATGAAGGCGAAAATCGCGGTCGTTTCCTCTTCGGAGACCGGCGCGACGCCCGTTTCGAAGAACTTGCAGATTTCGCGAACGAGCGGCTCGTATCCCTCGTAAGTTCCGGCTTCCTCGACGCCTTTTTCCGCGAAGACTTTAGCGCCGTAAGTCGCCGCGCCCTTGCGAACGCCGCGGAACGTCCCGATTTTGCGCCCCTTCCAAACGCCGACGACGACGTCCGCCGAAGCCGTATTGGTTCGTGAAACGGAAACGCAATCCGGACCCATAATCGTAAATAACGATTCGACGCCGTGAATCCCGTACCAATAAAGCGACGGGTGTTTCGGGTTCGTCGAGCAGGGGCTCGTCGCGTCGCAACCGAAAATTTCGCCGAGCGGCTGTTCGTTGCGCATCTTTTGATAACCGGCGACGAAACGGAGCGACGACGCGGTGAAGATCGGAACGTCGTTTTCCTTCGCCAAGCGGAACATTTCGAGGACGTCGGCCAAGGAGCCGGCCATCGGTTTGTCGACGAAGAGCGGTTTCTTCGCGGCGATAACCGGTTTCGCTTGTTCGAGGTGCGGGCGCCCGTCGACGCTTTCGAGCAAGACGCCGTCGACGTTCGCGACGAGTTCTTCGACGGTCGGGTAAACGGTCAGTCCGGCGGCGACGCATTCGCTCGTATATTTTTCGACGCGATCCCAGCTGTCCGGGTTGTCCGGCATCCCGCCCGGGTAAACGGCGACGACTTCGAACTTTTGGTAAAGTTCTTCGCCGTCCGGGTTGTTGATAACGCTAATAAACGCCGGAACGTGCGACGTCGTCGCGCCGATAACGCCCAACTTGAAAACGCCGTCCGCCGCGAACGCGTTCGCCCCGACGCAAACCGCCGCCAACGCCGCGACGCAGACCGCCTTAAAAAAACGTTTCATCGAAAAGACTCCTCGATCTTTCAAATAAATTTCAACGTCGGCGAAAACGCCCCGAAACGCCCGTCGCGTTCGAAACCGCTCCGAAACGCCCGTTTGGACCCGAAGCGGTTTGGCGGCGGTTTTCGCGTTTTCGCCCTTATTAATATTATACGCTCGTTCGACGCGATTTCCAAGCGCCCGAGCCGCCCCGCGACGCGTCGAAAACGCCCCGAAAACCGCCGTCAAACCGCAAAATCGACGTTTCCCGCCGACTCGCCGCCGTTTACCGTTTTTCTCCGGCTTGCGCCAACCGTCCAAACCGCCCCGTTCGCCGTCGTTTAACTCCAACGCAAACCGAGCGGAAGCGTTTCGCCGAAAATCGCGGTCGTTTCGGCGTCGACGACGCGCTCTTTCGCGTCGAGCGCTCGTTCGGTCGTTTCCGCGACGCCGTTCTTCGCCAAAAACGCGGCGACCGCGTCTCGGGTCGCGTCGTCGACGTCGAACGCCGCTTCGCCGGAGCGCCGAGTCAACCGCGCCAACGCGAAAAAGTCGGTCGCGGTCGGCGGTTCGTCCCGCTCTTGCAAAAACGCGAGAAAGCGCCGCGCCCAATCGCTCGCGGTCGCCGCCGGAACGACGCGGTCGAGCGGCGCGTTGAAGAGCGTTCGCGCCCCGACCCGTCCGAGCGCCCAAACGAGCGCGTCGCGAATCGGGCGAAGGTTCTTTTTCGGCAAAACGTCCAAAATAATCGCGCCGATTTCCTCTTTCGTCTCCGGCGGAAGGAGTTCGAGCGCGCCGAGAAGCCGCCAAATTTCCGCGCCTTCCTGCGACGTCAAATCGACGTCCGGCCCCTTCCCGCGCCCGTCGACCAACCGCCGCCGGAGCGCCCGCAGGTTCCCGAGGAGCGGTTCGGCCAACGTCTTTTGTCGTCCCGCGCCGAGTCCGGAAGCGACGCGCCGCCAAAGAATCCAGTATTGCGTTCGACTCTCCGGCGTTCCGAACGCGAGCGCGCCGGAAACCGCCTTCCAAGTTTGCTCGACCCGCCAATCGTCGGTCGCGGCGCCGAACCCGGGTCGGAGCGCGAACCCGAGCCAATTCAGCCAACGCGCCTCGACCGCCGCTTGACGGCGCCGCCCGTCCGCCAGTTCGAGCGTCGTTTCGGCCAACCGCCGCAGGAGCGTTATCGGAAATTCGTTCCGCGACGTTCCGACCGCCTCCGCCAACCGCCGAAAGAGGTCGCCCGGCTTGACGCGTTCAAGCGGTTCGAGTCCCGCCGCCGTCCGCGTTTCGTTCGTTTGCCGGAGCGTTTCGTCGGTCGGGAACGTCGCCGTCAAGACGAGTCGCGCCGCCTCGACGAGCGATTCGTCGACGACGCCTTCGCTCTCCCCTTCGTTCGCGGTCGCTTCCCAGTCGGTTTGCGTTCCGCCGCGAGCGTCGAATTGGAGCGCCCAGCGCGACGCCCGCGTCCGCCGCCCGCTTTTCCCCGCCGACTCGCCGTTTTCCGCCGCTTCCGCCGTTATTTCCGTTTTTTCCGGCAAAACTTCCTGCAGAAACAGCTCGATCGTTCCGATTTCGGTCGGTCGGGCGACGAGGCGCGCTCGAATCGTTTTCGCGTCTTTTTTCGCTTGCGACCGCGTTTTAAGGG
>JAZQAP010000115.1:0-1552 GCA_045545275.1 Thermoguttaceae bacterium
GCGATAAAGTCGCCGCCGACCGCGACCGTCGAACCGCGCTCGAACTCGGTTTCGACGAAGAAAACGACGTTTGACGCCCAACCGCGCGTTTTTCACCCGAAAACGTTGTTAATTAAGCGTTTACCCAACAATTTTAGTTAAATTCCTCAACCAAGCGCTACACGCTGTTGTCGATATATATTAATAAGCGCGCAATCGCCGCCGACCGACAAAGGAACTTAACGATGAAGATAATGGCGCCCGCAGGCGATTTCGACCGGCTCGTCGCCGCCGTCAAGGCCGGCGCGGACGAAGTGTATATGGGCGTCGCGGGTTTCGGCGCCCGACGTTTCGCGAAGAACTTTTCGGTCGAGGAATACGCCGACGCGATCGACTTCGCGCACCGCTCGAACGTCTCCGTTCACCTGACGTTCAACACCGTCCTTTCCGACGCGGAACTCGATCTCGTCGAACCGGACTTGCGCCGTCTTTACGAAGCGGGCCTCGACGAAGTTATCGTTCAAGATTTCGGCGCCGTCTCCTTTTTGCGCGACCGTTTCCCCGACCTCCCGCTTTGCGCGTCGACGCAATTTTCGCCGGGAACCGCCGCCGAGTTGAATTGGCTCGCCGCGCAAGGATTCGGGCGCGCCGTTCTCGCTCGCGAACTTTCGCTCGACGAAATTCGCTCGATTCGTTCGCAAACGTCGCTCGAGTTGGAGGTTTTCGCGTCCGGCGCCCTTTGCCTCGGCTGTTCCGGCAAGTGTTATCTGTCGAGTTTCATCGGCGGGCGGAGCGGGAACCGCGGAATGTGCGCCCAGCCTTGTCGCCAATATTACCGGATGGAAACGCTTGCCGCCGACGCGCCGGAACTCGCGCTCGCGACGTCCGACCGCCGCTTCCGCCGCCTCCGACGCGACGAACTCCCCGCCGACGCCGCCGGTTCCGCTTCCGTCGAGCGCCCGTCCAAACGTCCCGCCGCGACGCCCGATTTCGCCTCGAACGCCGAATACGGTTACTTCCTGTCGCTCAAAGACCAACTGCAGGGTCGCGCGGAAATCGCCGAACTTCTCGAAATCGGCGTCGACTCGATCAAGATCGAAGGCCGAATGAAATCGCCGGTTTACGTCTATACGACCGTCCGCTATTACCGCGATTTGCTCGACTCGCTGACCGGCGTTTCCGCGTCGACCGCCGCGAAGCGTCTTTCGCTCAAAAAGTCGACCGCCGACGCCGACGCGCCGACGCAAGGAGACCTCGCCGACGCCGCCGTCGAAACTGCCCGCCGACGCGAAATCGCCGGAATTTTCAACCGCGGATACGACTTCGGTTATTTCCGCGAACACGACCCGGCGATCATTAATGAATTTTTCTCGTCGAACTTCGGCGTCGAAATCGGGCGCGTCCGCCGCGACGCGGTTCGGCTCTCCGCTCCGCTCGTCAACGGCGACGGCGTCGTTTTCCTCGACGCGACCGCGCGCAAGCTCGACGGCCTCAACGTCGGCGGAATCCGGCTCGTCGACCCGACGAACTCGCGGCGAACGAAACTCGTCGAGCGCGCGGAACCGGGCGACCT
>JAZQAP010000116.1:0-1899 GCA_045545275.1 Thermoguttaceae bacterium
CGGTTTTCGTCCAAAAACCGTTCGAAAAGGAGGTCGAACTCGAGCGGGCAAACGTGCGACATATTGAGCGCGTAACAGACGATCGCGCCGACGCCGGAACCGCGGGCGGTGCGGTGGACGCCGCGCTCTTCCGCGACGCGAACAAAGTCCCAAACGATAAGGAAGTACGTCGCGAAACCGAGTTTGGCGATAACGCCGAGTTCGCGGTCGAGACGCGCTTTCACTTCGTCCGAGAGTTCGCCGTTAATCAACCGTTTCGGGTTGTTGGCGTAACGTCGTTTGAGGCCTTCGACGCAAAGTTCGCGCAGGTACTCGTCCGGCGTTTTATTGTCCGGCGGAATAAAGATTGGGAAAAAGCGTTTGCCGAGTTCCAGCTCGAGGTTGCAGCGGTCGGCGATTTCGAGCGAACGCCAAACCGAGTCTTCAAACCCGACGGCGCGCTCCATCATTTCGGCGCCGCTTTTGAGATAAAACTCGTCGGAGTCCATCTTCATTCGGTTGGGGTCGGTGATGAATTTCCCGGTGTTGACGCAGAGAACGACGTCTTGCGCTTCGGCGTCCTCGCGGCGAACGTAGTGAACGTCGTTCGAGATAACCGTCGGGACGCCAAGCTCTTGCGAAAGGCGCAGCGTTCCTTGGAGCGCGATTTTTTGCTCCGCGATGCCGTGGTCTTGCAACTCGAGGTAATAGCGGTCGCCGAAAAGTTCGCGATACCAAAGCGCGACGTCGCGGGCTTTAGCGTAAGACTCCGGCGACCCGTTCCCGTTGGCGAGCGTGCGCGCGACCTCCCCGGCCAAGCAACCGCTAAGGCAAATCAGCCCTTCGTTGTATTTTTTCAGCGCCTCGCGGTCGATACGCGGTTTGTAGTAGAATCCCTCCGTGTAGGCCAACGACGAAAGAACGAGGAGATTCTCGTAGCCTTTGCGGTTCGTCGCCAAAAGCGTGAGGTGATAGGAGCGCTTCTCCGTTTTGTCGAAACGCGAAGTCGGCGCGACGTAGGCCTCGTAGCCGAGAATCGGTTTGACGCCGACGTCGAGCGCCTTCTGATAAAATTCGAGCGCGCCGTAGAGGTTGCCGTGGTCGGTCAGCGCGAGCGCCGGCATTTCCAGCTCTTTCGCTCGGGCGAGCAACGCGTCGAGTTTTCCGACGCCGTCGAGGAGCGAATAATGCGAGTGCGTGTGCAGGTGAACGAACGGAATCGCGCCGGATTCGGTCGGCTCCCAAGGCGTGCGAGGGGATTCGGCTTCGACGGGCGGGACTTGCGGGGCGTCGCTCATGCGTAACTCCGGGCGGTTGGTAAAACGGGCGAGTTGAGAAGACCGGCGATGCGACGCGTTGGACGGTCGAGCGGATGGAATCGAACCGACGGCGACGCGTTTGCGACGGTCTTCGAAGTAGACGTTATTAATTATAAGGAAGCGCGCCGTTTGTTCAAGCCGAGGGACGCGATTTTCTCGTCGCGAATCGGCGAAAAGGTCGCGGCGGGCGCGGCGCAAGGGGTTCGGAGCGATCGTTATAATTGTAAAAATCTTTGCGGGAAGGGGATTTTTCTCGAAAATTCTTTAAAAAGAGAAAATTTTTCTTGCGAATCGCACGAAGAAGATTAAAATTAAAAAGAGGAACGCTCTCGTTCGAACGCTCCGAGCCCGACGCGCTCGACGGCCGTTTATAACGGTCGCGGCTTTTTTGACGAAAAAACGAAACGCGCCGGTTGAAGCGAATTTATCGAACAAAAATAGCGATTTTTTCGATCTTTCCGACGAAGGGACGTCGTTTTAACGTTTGTTTGGCGGCGCGGTCGATAAAAACGGTTGAAATTGCGGAGCGTTCGAGGTATAACTGATAAGAGCGCGCCGTTTGATCGGCGCCGCTCTTTCCGCGTCCACGCTCGCGGACGTT
>JAZQAP010000117.1:0-2104 GCA_045545275.1 Thermoguttaceae bacterium
GCCAATCCGCGTTCCCGACGCCGGACGACTCCCTCCTCGGCACGCTACCGTTCTTCCACTCGTTCGGTTACACGGTGTCAATCTGGTTCCCGCTCGCCTATCCTTACGCTTGCTATTACCACTTCAACCCGCTCGAACCGCGCCAAGTCGCCGAAGTCGCGCGTCGTTACCGTCCGACCCTTTTCCCGACGACGCCGACGTTCTTACGGACGTACTTGCGCCGTTGCGACCCCGCCGACTTCGAATCGATCGACTTCCCGGTGCCGGGCGCCGAAAAGACGCCGGCCGACCTGCGCGACGCTTGGAAGGAAAAGTTCGGTTACGACCTTTGCGAAGGTTACGGCGCGACCGAAATGGCGCCGGTGATGTCGGTCAACAAGCCGCCGCGCCGCGCTCCGGACGATTTTTCGCCCTATCATAAAGCCGGTTCGATCGGCCGCACGAGCCCGAACTTCGTCGCGAAAGTCGTCGATACGACGACCGGCGAAGAACTCCCGCCGAACGTTTCCGGGATGCTTCTCGTCAAGAGCAACTCGATCACGCCCGGTTATTACGAAGACCCGGAGCGCACCGCGAAAATCTTCGTCGGCGACTGGTACGTTTCCGGCGATATCGCCAAGATCGACGAAGACAACTTCATTTTCATCACCGGTCGCGAAACGCGGATGTCGAAAATCGGCGGCGAAATGGCCCCGCACGGCCTCATCGAAGAGCGGTTGGCGCAAGTCGTTCAAGATTGGGAACGCGAAAACGCCGACCCGAACGCCGCCGCGTCCGACGACGACGCGAAATCGGCGCTCCGTCTCGTCGTTACCGCCGTTCCGGACGAGAAGAAGGGCGAAAAGTTAGTCGTCCTTTACACCGACCTTCCGAGCAATATCGACGAGCTTTGCAAACGAACCGCCGCGACCGGGCTTCCGCAGCTTTGGGTTCCGTCGCCGGCCAACTTCCGCAAGGTCGACGCGATTCCGATTTTGGGAACCGGCAAGCTCGACTTGAAGGGCGTCAAAGACCTCGCGCTTCGGCTTTACGGCCTCGCCGACGTTCAAGATTAGTCCTTATTTCGCGGTTCGACCGTTTGAAGCGGTCGAACCGTTTTCAACCGCCGCGCCAAGTCGAGCGCCGTTCCGTCGTTTTCGTTTCCTTTTTCGACGACGCGGCGCTTCGTTCGGCGGCGGTCGCGGGTCGACGCGTTTCTCGCAAGCGCGTCGACCTTTTTTTTCCGCACCCCCTATCTTCGCCAATTCCCTTATTTTCGCCGTTCCTCTTTTTCGCCGCGCAAACGCTAATTTCGCCCGAAAATTATTCCGTTCTTTCCCGCTTCGGCGACGCGATTCTAAACTTTTCGCGATCCGACGTTCCGGCCCGTCCGCCGTCGCGCGTCCTTTTTTCCCCTTGCCAAGAAAGCGAAGTTTATGCGCCGTTCCTTCCTTCTTTGCGCTCCGTCGACCGCCGCGCTCCTTCCGGCGTTCGTCGGTTGCGTTTCCGATTCGTTAACGTTCGCCCGCAAACCAAGCGCGCCCGCGAACGCCGCCCCGACGCCGATCGTCGAAAAAGTCGAATACTCGGAACTTCCCGCCGCCGAAACGCCCGCCCAACCGACGTCGACCGGCGGAACGCTCGGCGGTTTTTACGCGACGCCGTCGAACGCGTCCGTTTGCCCCGCTCCGGTCGCCGACCCGGCCTCCGCGCCGCCGTCCCTTCCCGCCTTCAATCCGTCGACGCCGGCTCCCGCCGCGCCCGCGTCCGTTCCGCTCGGCGATTTCGGCGCCGCCGACCAACGCGAAGAACGGCGCCTGCGCGAAGAACTCCTCGAAGCGCGAGCCGACGCCCGCCGCCAAGCCGACGCGAACGAGTCGCTCCTCCGTCAAACGGCGACCTATCGCCGCGACGCGGAGGAGACGGTCGCCGCGCTCCGCCGCCAAAACGCCGAACTCGCCGAAAAAAACCGCGTCCTTTTGGCCGACGCCGCCGAACTCCGCGCCGAACGCGAGTTCCTCGAACGCCGCCGCCGACTCCAAGACGCCGCCTCGCGCCGCCCTTCCTCGACCGCCGTCGTCCCGAACAGCAGCGACGCCGGGCTCGATCTGCGCCTCTCCGACCC
>JAZQAP010000118.1:0-6528 GCA_045545275.1 Thermoguttaceae bacterium
CCGCCTTAACGAGCGCGTCGACCTGCGCCGCGAACGCCTCGACGATTTCGTTTCGCGAACGTTTTTCAAGCGTTTCGGCGCTCGGGAAGCCGACCGAGCCCGCGACGAAGATCGGGCGTTTCTCCGTCGCCGTTTCGGAGGCGACGCGGCGCGTCAACGCGACGCCCGCCGCGTTGATCGCCGCGACCTGCGTTTCGAGCCCGTATTTTTCGAGCGCGAAGCGGTTCGCGCCGTAAGTGTTCGTCGTCAAAACGTCGACTCCGGCGTCGCGATAGGCGGCGGCGATCTCCTCGATCATTCGCGGATTGCGGAGGTTCAGCTCGTCGTAACATTGGTTGGTGAAGACGCGGCGGCGGTAGATTTCCGTACCGGTCGCGCCGTCGAAAACGAGGGTCGAGGAGGCGAGGGCTTCTTGAAAAGTTAAGGACATTTTCGCAACTTTCGCGCGCCGAGGCGTCGGCGGCGCTTGACATTTTTGGAATTTGGGGGAAACTAACGGTATTATGGCGCTTAACGCGACCGCTCGACCGAACGAAACCGGAAGCGGCGGAACTCGGAAGCGTCTGACTTCTTACCAACTTGCCGCCGTTTGCGACGACTTTGACGGTTGCGCCGATTTTGTCGGGCGATTTGGCCGTCGAGGAAACGCAAGGGGCGCGAGAATCGTTCGAACCTAAGGAGCGCGGCGATGTTGACCGTTTGTTACCCGCATTACTTGATTAAAAGCGTCGTCGAGCTTTCTCCGGAGCGTCTGCGGGCGCTCGGCGTCGAAAATCTTCTTCTCGACGTCGATTGTACCCTAAAACGGTATGGAATGCAAGAACTCGAGCCGGAAATAACGGCTTGGTTGGAAAAAATTAAGGGCGAAGGGTTCCGAATTTGCCTTTTGTCGAACGGAATGGGGCCGCGCATCGGGCGTTTTGCGGAAAAAGTCGGGCTTCCGTTCGTCGCCGAGGCTTGGAAACCGCTCCCGAGGGGCTGTTTTCGCGCGATGAAAGAGTTCGGGTTTGAGCGCGACAAGACCGTTATCGTCGGCGACCAAATTTTCGCGGACGTGATGGCCGGGCGCTTTGCGGGAATTAGGACGTTTTTAACGACCGCGATTTTTCCGGAAGAGGAACCTTGGTACACCCGAATGAAACGCCCGTTCGAAAAGGTCGTGATGCGCTTTTATAACCGCAAATTCCCTGACGGCGTTTGGGTCGACCCGAAATCGCGGAAAAAACGGGGCGCTTGACCGCTCGGCGGAACGACGTCGCGGCGTTAAAACCGTTAAATTTAACGCGTCTCCTCCGTTTTAAGCGCCGAAAAGCGTTAAAATTTGGCGGCGCGACCCAAGGGGGGAACGGTTGCGAACTTTTTTGGATTTTTTTTGACGGGCGGCGTTAAGGTCGCTAAAAACGATGCAAGCAATAAAATCGGTTAAAACCTTGGACGCGGCGGCGGCGACCGTCAACTTAGCGACGCTCGACTTCGACGGCAACTTGAACGCGATCGCGGCGGTTTTGGCGCAATTGGACGCGCAAGCGGAGGAACGCGGCCCGGTCGACCTGCGAATCGTCGTCTTTCCGGAACTTTGCTCGACCGGGCCCGGCGCCGAGGACGCGTTTTTGCGACCCGCCGTTTTGAAGCGCGCGCTGGCGACGACGCTGGCGGCGGCGAAGTCGGTCGGGCCGGACGTCGTCGCGACCGTCGGCTTGCCGTTGGCGTTCGAAGGCGCCGTTTATAAAGCGACCGCCGTCTTGCGCGACGGGGCGGTTCGCGGGTTCGTTTGCGCGTCGACGTTGGCGAAACCGAGCGAGGCGCGGCAGTTTGCGACTTGGCCGTCGGGGAAGGTTGCGAAACTAAATATCGGAGGAAACTCGGTTCCGGTTGGCGATCTAGCGTTTGTCGAGTCGGGGACGTCGTTCGCCGTCCGAACGCTCGCGGAGTTGGCGACCGAAGCCGGGGAGCGGCTCGACCCGTTCGTCGCGCCGGAAACGCTCGACGAAAAGACGTTGTACGCGGCGTTTGACGAGCGCGAAATTGGCGAAGACGAAGAAGACGCGGCGTTTTGGGAAAGTTTGGCGGTTGAGGAAACCGGCGAAGACGCGTCGACGTCGACGGTCGGCGGAATTAACGAAATAGCGGAAGAGCCGGCGATTGACAAAGACGGAGAAATAGCGAAAGATTCGACGCTTGGCGAAGGAGGCGAATCGGCGAAAGAATCGTCGACCGCCGAAGAGGACGAAACGACCGGAAATTTCCCGTTAAGCGAAGACGGCGAAACGGCGGAAAATTTCTCGGTTGGCGAAGACGACGAAACGACGGGAGGTTTGCCGATTGACGAGGACGGCAAAGTCGCGCAAGATTTGACGGACGGTTGGGACGAAGCAAACGTCGAAAGCGCCGCCGACGGAACGTCTCGACCGCTCGACCGATCGAGTTCGGACGCTCGCCTTGTCGTCGAAGGCGTTTTGATCGACGCGACGCTCGGCTCGGGGCGCGTCGACGCCGTTCTTTGTCCGAGCGCGTTTCCCTTTGCGATCGGACGGCGCGAACGAATCGAGCGGATTTTGGCGAAAATATCGCGTCGCGACCGCAATTTGATCGTTTACTCGACTCCGGTCGGCGTCGAATCCGGCGCGGCGATTTTCGACGGCGGCTCCGCGCTCGCGCTCGACGGCGACGTTCGAACGGCGGCTCGCTTTCCCTTCGTCGCGGCGACGTTTGCGGTCAATCGCGTCGAGTCGACGAAAACGTTTCGGTTTTGGGCGTCGAAAAACGATGAAAACGTCAAAACCGCGCAAAACGTAAAAGAACTTCAAGGCGCCGAAACGGAAAAAACGGAAGGCTCCGAACGGAGCGCGTCGGAAAACGAAAACGCGGAGTTGGCCGAAATTATTGAAGTCGCGCAAATGATGCAAGACGCGGAGATTGCGCAAACGTTAAATTTTGACGCGCTCGACCTTTTCGAACTTGCGCAACTTGCCGAAATTAACGCCGACGCCGAGACCGCGCTGGCCGAAGGAGACGTTTTAACGTTAGCTTCGGAGGTTTGCGTCGATTGGGGCGGCGAAGAGTTTTGCGAACTTGAAGAAGGTTGCGAGGGATGGGAGCTTGACGCCGACGCGCCGTTCGAAGAATTTGCTCGGGCGACCGCGCTTGGACTCTTCGACTATATGCGCAAGAGCCGGTCGCGAGGGTTCGCGCTTTCGTTGAGCGGCGGCGCCGACTCCGCGACGGTCGCCGCGCTGATTCGCTTCGGCGTTAAATTGGGACGTCGGCAACTCGGAACGCGTCTTTTCTTGCGTTGGTTGACGCGTTATTTTTCGGCGAACGGCGCGCTCGACGCGTTTCCGGCGCTCGCGGCGCTCGACGCGGAGCTGGGCGAAGCCGCCGACGCGTTTGAAAACGGCGACGCGAGCCGACTTGCCGTCTTCCTTTCGCATTCGGACGACGCGTTCGAACCGGCGCTGCATTCGGCGCTCGAATCCGCGCTTCATTCGGCGGTCGAAGAAGCTCTGCTGACGGTCGGCGAACCGACGCAAGAGGTGTATTTCGGCGATTCCGCGCATCCGGTCGGGGAAGAGGAAAGCGCCCAAGGCGTCGAGAAAGAGGAAGACGCTCAAAACGCCGAAGCGGAAAAAACGGGGAACGCCGCCGAGTCGCAAGACGTTGAAAGCGGCGAAAAAACGCAAAATAAAGAAAAGGGGCGAGACGCGAAGAACGAGACGTTTGAGGACGGCGCGATCGGCAAAGACGGCGAGACCGAAACCGATGTTTTAGGCGAATTGGAGGAGATTGGGGACGTCGGGGTTTTAGACGAGCTTGGTGAAATAGGGGGAATGGGCGAGCTGGGGCGTTGGGCGCAGCAGGTCGACGGCGGCGAAAACGAGCCGTCGAAAGAAGGCGAAAGCGACCGAGAACTCGACGCGCTCTTCGAAACGCTTCTATCGGGCGGCGAACCGTCGGCGTCGGCGACTTCCTGCGAACTTTGGGCTGCGCTCGAAGACGCGCTCGAACGCCGAATCGTCGAACCGCTTTTGACGACCGTTTATCAAGCGACGCGCAACAGCGGCGACGTTACCCGAACCGCGGCGCGCGAAGTCGCCGAATTTTGCGGGGCGACGCATCTCGAGTTCGACGTCGACGGAATCGTCGAGGCGTATAAAACGCTCGTCGCCGACGCGACCGGGACGCCGTTCGATTGGGCGACCGACGACTTGGCGTTGCAAAATATTCAAGCGCGGAGCCGCGGGCCGAGCGTTTGGCTTCTCGCGAACCGCTCCGGACGGCTTCTGCTGTCGACCGGGAACCGCTCCGAGGTCGCCTGCGGATACGCGACGATGGACGGCGACACTTGCGGCGGTTTGTCTCCGCTCGCCGGAATCGACAAGGCGTTTGTGCGAAAATGGCTAATTTGGGCTGAAAAAACGGGCGTTTTGCTCGATTTCGACGAGCAAGGGAACGAAATTCGCTTCAAGGCGCCCGCGTTGAGTTTCATCAACGATCAACAGCCGACCGCCGAACTGCGTCCCGTCGAGGCGAAGCAAACGGACGAAGCCGACTTGATGCCGTATACCGTTTTGAATCTGTTCGAGCGCGCGCTGATTCGCGACCGGCTCGACCTCGACGCGGCGATTTCTCGCGTTCGAACGGAGGCGGCGGAGGTGGGAATCGTCGTCGACGACGAGACGCTGACCGGTTGGGGCGTCCGTTTTGCCCGACTTTGGGCGCGAACGCAATGGAAGCGCCAACGATACGCGCCGGGGTTCCCGATCGACGATTACGACCTTTCGCCGAACTCTTGGACGCGTTATCCGATCCTTTCCGAAGGGTTCGAACGCGAAATCGCCGATTTGCAAGGGCGTTGAAGCAGACGTAAAAACCGGGAAGGTTGCCGCGCTTTGCCTGAAACGATGTTGGTTTAGGGAAGCGCGGCGATTTTTAACGAACGGCGTTAAAGAAATTTGGCGTTTGGGGCGTCGGCGGCGTTAAAAATGGACGTCGTCGCCGAACGTCGATTTTCGTCGCAGCATATGGTGGTAATGTTGCGCGAAGCGGTGCGATTCGTCGCGAACCGACTGCAACAACCGCAACGCGAACGAGCGGCGGCTGAGCTTGAGCGGCTCGTCTTGGTCGGGAACGTAAATTTCCTCGTCCCGTTTCGCCAACGAAATCACCAAGCCGGGGCGGCAGGCGGCGCGTTCCAAAGCGGCGAGCGCGGCGTGAAGTTGGCCCTTGCCGCCGTCGATTAGGAGGACGTCCGGGGGCGGATTGTTCGGGTCGATGACGGCGAAACGGCGCGAAACCGCTTCCGCGATGGAGGCGAAGTCGTCGATTCCGTCGACCGTTCGAATTTTGTAACGGCGATAACCGTTTTTGAACGGACGACCGTCGACGAAATGAACGAGCGACGCGACCGTATCCCGGCCGCCGAGGTGCGCAATGTCGACGCCTTCGATCACTCTGGGCGGTTTGGGCAATTTAAAGACTTTTTGCAGCCCCAAAACGCCGCGGCGCGGGTCGATTTGGAAGACTTCCGGCTGGACGTTTTCGTCGATGGAACCGCGTTCTTTCAGCGATTCGAGCGCCCGCAATTGGTCGCGCCGCTCCGCCGCCAGCTCGTAACGCCGCTCTTTCGACGCGTCGAGCATATCGTTTTTAATGTCTTGAAGCAATTTCTGCCGGTCGCCGCCGAGAAAATCTTGCAAACGTCGAATATTGCGGCGATAATCTTCTTTTGAAACGCGGTCGGCGCAAGGGGCGGAACATTGCCCGATCGACGCGAGTACGCAAGGGCGCGTCCAACGCCGTTCGCGGTCTTCCGAGCTGATCGCAAGGGAGCAGGTGCGGAATTTGAAGATTTTTTGCAAAACGACGATCGCCGAACGGAGGTGCGCCGAACTCAAAAACGGCCCGTAAAGCCGAACGTTCGAGCTTTTCGGCGTTCGCGTCGCCTCGACGCGGGGAAATTCGTCGCGGACGGTGATTTGCAGGTACGGAAACGATTTATCGTCTTTTAAACTGCGGTTGTACTTCGGCTGAACGTCCTTAATGAGGCGCGCTTCGGTCAAAAGGGCGTCGATTTCGCTGTCGCAAACAAGGAAATCAATGTCGCGGATTTCCCGAACGAGCGGCCCGACGCGTTGGTCGTCGATCGCGTCGCGACGAAAGTAACTGGCGACGCGGTTGCGGAGGCGTTTCGCTTTCCCGATATAAATGACGCGGTCGCGAGCATCCTTCATCATATAGACGCCCGGTTCGGTCGGGAATTCGCGCGCTTTTTCGGCGGCTTTGCGGTACCCTTGGATAATCGTTTCGTAATCGCTTTCCGAAAGCGTTCCGAAATTTGACGGCGTTTTTTCGTTTTTCGGAACGTCGGCGAGGTTTTCGTCGTCGAAAATCGAGGCGGTGAAATCGCGGTCGGCGTCGGCGTCGAGCGGGAAATCGACGTCGAACGGTTGCGTCGCTTGCGGTCGATAAAAAACGCGTTCGCCGTCCGGGCGTTCGTAATAAAGCGGACGCGGCGGAGCGGGCGGGGAC
>JAZQAP010000119.1:0-6712 GCA_045545275.1 Thermoguttaceae bacterium
AATGACCGACAATCCGCCCGGCGCGTCCGAAGAGTCGATTTTGGCGGCGGAGGCGGCGCTCGGCGTCAAGTTCCCGTCCGACTTCCGTCGTTATTTGGCGAAATGGGGCAATTTGGGCTGGTTCGGGCAAGAGTTTTGCGGGATCGTCGACGACAACGCGGCGTCCGGATGGCCGGGCGTCGTCATCGCGACGCAAGACGTCCGCGAAAATGGCGCGCTTCCGGAAAATTACGTCGTTATCGTCAACGAAGACGGCGACGAGTATATTTGCGTCGACGTCAACCAACCGGAAGGCGCGATCGTTACTTGGGATTTCTTCGCGCAAGAACTCATCGACGACTGTTATTACCAACCCTCGAGTTTCGTCGATTATTTAATCAACGAGTTCGTTTCGCAAGCGGAAGACCTCGAAGAGGAAGTCGGCGAACCTATCCGCTGGCCCGCGTCGATCGACCCGAGCGTCGACCCTTACGAAGACGCCGACTAAGAAGACGACGAAGACTAAAACGACGCCAAAGAAACGCGCCTAAGCCCGACAAAAAAGCGTTCGCCCCGACGACGAACGCTTTTTCTTTTTCGCTATTTCGCTTATTTTACGCCGTTTCACGCGGTTTCGTCCGGCGTTTCGCTCGTTTTCGTCGTTTCGACGTTCGCTCCAACCGCTCCAACCGCGCCAACCGCGCCAACCGCGCCGCCGTCGCCGCTTCGACGCTCTTGCCGCTCCGTCCAAATTCGGAACGCTTGCGCCAAAATAATCCCGGTCGCCATACAGCCGAACGTGTACGACGCGCAGAAAAGGGACGCTTCCGGCAGGTCGGCGAAGTACCGCGCCGCCAACGCCGTCCCGAGTCCGGCGTTCTGCATACCGACTTCGATCGTCAGCGCCCGGCGCATTCCGCCGTCGAGCCCGATCGCCGCGCCGCCGAAGTAACCGGCCAAGTACCCGCCGACGTTCAGGAACGCGAACGCGCCCAAAAGCGCCGGAGTCAACGACGATAAGGACGCGGCGTTTTTCGCGACGACCGCCGCAATAATCCAAATAATCGCAATATTTGCAACGATTTCCGCGAACCGTTCCGCGCCCCTTTGCCACCAGCCGAAAAGTCGCGAGAGTCCGAACCCCAGCCCGACCGGCGCGACGACGGTTATCAACAAATTCAGCATTACGTCGCCGACCGGAAGCGAAATTTTTTCGCCGCTCAAGAAAAACGCCAACGTCAACGGCGCGACGACCGGCGAAAGGAGCGTCGCCGACGTCGTCAGCCCGACCGAGTAACTAACGTTCCCCCGCGCCGTCAGCGTCAAGACGTTCGACGCCATCGCGCCCGGCACGCACCCGGCCAAAATCGCGCCGACGAACGCCCCGCCCTCCAAGCCGAAGAGCTTCGCCGCGCAAAACGCCAACGTCGGCATCGACAAATATTGAATCGCCGTCCCGCCGAGCGTCTTCGGCCAACGCTTCGCGACCGCTTTCACTTCGTCGAACGGCAAGAGCGAACCGACCGCCGTCATCGTTACAAAAATCAGCGTCGACATGCCGTTCGCCGTCAGCAAAAACGGATTCGGGCCCGATTCGCCAACCCAACGCGGCCAAAAGTACGCGACGACGCACGTCGCGACCAACCAAAGAAGCAAATATTTCGCCAAAAGACGCTTAAACAGACCCATCGCCGCGCTCGATTCGTTCGGAATTTCGCCGCCGAACGCGTTTTTCGCCGCCTTCGCCGCGTCGCGTTCCGCCGCCGTCAAGAAAAACTCGACGGCGCCGCGCCGTTAAAACCGAACTAATCGCTATCGACTAGCCGATTTTCTCCCGTCGCCGCGCCGTTTGCGTTGAAGAAACGTCGTTAAACTCGCCGTTTTTCTTTTATCTTGCCTAATTTTACGCTTTTAACCGCGCTTTTCGCTTCGTTCGCTCAATCGCGAGCGCGGATCGAGGAACCGGTCAAACCGGAGTACGAAACGCGATCTTCCGGGTGCCAAAGGGGCAATCCCTTGCGGACGCGTTCGGCCAAAACTTGCACCTTCGCCGGCGAACCGGCCGGAGCGTCGGTCGGACAAAATTCGTCGGTAACGACCGGAACGAAATCTTCGTCGTGCCCGGTTTCCATAATCGCGTCGAAGACGTTGCGATTACGGCGTTTCGGCTCTTCGAGGCGCGCTTCGGCGATCAATTTCATTTCTTCAGGCGAGCCGAATTCTTGCGGACGCTTGGTTTCTTCGGAACCGTTCAACATAATTCTTGCTCCTTAAAGTAAAACGCGAAATATTCGTTGCAAACGAGCCGTTTTCCTTACAAAAACGCCTTCGTTTTCTATTTTTTTATTTTCACAACGTTAATAACGGCCGTTTTATTTTCCGAACGGTTTTAACGTTTCAACCGACGTTCGATTCAACGTTCGAAAACTCGAGCGGCGCTCCTTTTACGTTACTTCTTCCCGCGACGCTGCGCCGCGCGACGAAAAATAAGAAACGCTCGTCGTTCCGTTTAGCCCGAAAACGACTCGATAAAAAACTCTCGACAGAGCGAGAAAGCCGACGCTTTCTCCGTTGGAAGTCGCTCGCGACGCCGCCCCTTCGACGCTCGTCTTGAAACCGTTCGCCTCTTGAAGAGGCGCTGAAAACAACGGGAGCGAAAAAACACGCCGCCATACGACGTTTTCTTATTATACTCAAGCCCCTCGCGCTTGCAAGCGCTTTTTTCGAATTTTCGGAAAAAATTTCCCAAAAATATTACCAAACCGATAAATTAGCCACTCTTTTGGTAGAAATTCGAGGGCGTCGCCCCGCGTTTTTCCCCGTTTTTTTACGCGACCGACGCCGTTTTTTTTCCGACTTATTCCGTTTTTTTCCTCACCCGCTCCGCGTCTTCGTCGTCGCTCGAACGTCGTCTTTTTCGAACGCGGTCTTCGAGTGCAACATCCGCTGACTCGCGTACAACCCGACGCGCCCCGAGGTCGCGAATCCGACGCCGCAAACGATCGCGAACAAAACGGCGTTTTGCGCTCCGAAAAGTTCGACGCTCAACACGATCGACGTCAACGGGCAATTCGTCGCGCCGCAAAAAACGCCGATCATTCCCAGAGCGGCGCCGAACGTCGGATCGATCCCTAAAAGCGGCCCGACGACGCAACCGAACGACGCGCCGACGGCGAAAACCGGCACGATCTCCCCCCCTTTGAACCCGGCGCCAAGCGTCAACGCGGTAAAAATCGTCTTCCAAAAGAACGCGACCGGCGCGGCCCGCCCCGCCAACGCCTCCTCGACGAGTCCAATTCCCGTCCCGTTGTAATCGTTCGTCCCAAGCAGAAGCGTCCCGACGATAACGCAAAGCGCCCCGAACGCGACGCGGAAATAATCGTTTGGAAATCGAGCGTAAAACGACCGCGTCGTCCGCCGAACCGCCGCGCAAAAGAAAACGCAAACCGCCCCGCAAAGCGCGCCGAAAAGAAGCGTCTTTCCCACCAACGCGACCGACGTTTCCGGAAAGTCCGGCAACTCGTAATAAAACGGCGTCAACCCCAACGACGCCGGTATCGCGCTCCCGACCAGCGCCGCGATCAACGCCGGCAAAAGCGCCGGATAATAAACGACGCCGACGCAAGCGATCTCCAACGCGAAAACGGTCGCCGTCAACGGCGTTCCGAAAACCGCCGCGAACCCGCCGCTCATTCCGCAAAGAATCGCGATCTTCAGCGCCGCCGCGTCCAAACGAAACAACCGCCCGGCCCCGAGCCCGACGCAGCCGCCCAACTGCAGCGCCGCCCCCTCGCGCCCCGCCGACCCGCCGCAAAGTTGCGTCAGCGTCGACGTCAAGAAAATCAACGGCCCCAACCAAAGCGACGCCTTTTTCTCCGAAGTCAGCGACGCGACGACGCGATCCGTCCCCGCGTCGACCGAAAGCCGCGTCGCGTTGTAAAGAGCGACGATCGCCAAACCGACCGCCGGTAAAAAAAGAAGCGACCAAGGAAAACCGCTCGCGTAATTCGCCGCGAAAAATCCGCTCGCCGCGTCCATCGACGCCTGAAACGCCGCGCCGACGACGCCCGCCGTCAACCCGACGCCGGACGCGAACCCCGCTTGCCGCCCCAACGTTCCGAGAAGCCGCCCGACCCGCCGCGTCGATTCGCCGTCTCGCCGCAACGCCTCGCGCGCCCTTTCAAACGGCGTTTTGTCCCGCTCCGAACTCGACGGCGGCGGCGCGTCCTCAAGCCCCGACGGACGCGCTCGCGGCGTCGTTTTTTCTTCGTTCAACATATTCTCAAACGTTTTCCAATTTCCGCGACGCCGCTCCCGCGCGCCGCCCGCCGACGGTCGACGGGCCCGGCTCCGCGACGCCGAGCCAATACAATATACAAACTTTTCTCAAATCGACAAGCCCCCGCCAAACGCCCGCTTTTCCCCTCCGACGCCGCGCGTTCGCCGAAAAACGTAAGGCGGCGACGGGGTCTCAAGTAAAAAAAAATAAAAAATTTCGATAAAAATTGGAGAAAATCCCGGTTTCCCCTTGAAAATGCCCGCGCGAAAAAATACAATGATAAACGCGACGTTCGATTTTGCCCCTTCGAACGCTCCGTCGACGACGCGCGCTCGGGCTCCGCTCGTTTTCGACGGTCGAACGGGTCGACGACGCGCCGACGTTTTCGCCTTTGCTCGAAACGTCGCCTATTAATATTATTAAAGAAAGCTTATTTTAATCAACGCAACACAATCGACGCCGGCGCCGCCGACCGTTCGCGCTCCCGCTCGGAGCCGCCGGTCGAGCCGAACCGACAAAGGGCGTTCGAGGAGAAAAGTATGCTAACGAGAAAAGCTCTCGTCGATCACGCGATCCTGTTCAAAAATCCGGAACGCGTTCCCGTTTGGGTCGACGGCGACAACATCGGATTGAGCGATATTTTGACTTACGACCTGTCCCTGCCGGATCCGAACGACCCGACGTTGAGCGAATGGGGATTCCGTCGCGTTCGACGCCCCGACGGCTCTTGGGTCGTCCCGGTCGAACCGACGCTCCCCGATTGGCGACAAGTCGACGTCTACCAAGCGCCGCCGCAAGACGTTAAACGTCGTTTGGCCCGCGTTCCGCAAGCGGCTAAGGTCTGCGGCGACCGCTACCGCCTCGCGAGTTTCGGCTTGAGCGGCTACTCCGTCTACTCCGCCCTGCGCGGCGCCGAGTTGAGCGCGGTCGACTTCCTCATCGAAACGAACCGCTTCATGGAGTTAATGGAACTCATTTTCGAATTCGAAACGGATATGTTCGACCTCCTCGCGCGCAAAGGATTCCACGGAATCGAGTTCTGCGACGACTGGGGCCCGCGCAAAACGTCCCGCGTTACGCTATCCCTGTGGCGCGTTCTTCTTCGCGAACACTACGCCAAGCAATTCAAGCGGGCAAAGGAAGTCGGTTTGCACGTTTGGTTTAGCGTTTCCGCGGAGTGCGCGGAATTTTTCGGCGACCTGCGCGAAATCGGCGCCGACGTCGTTCGCGTCGAAACGCCCGCGACAATGGAGTGCGCGTCGCTCGGTCGCCTGCACCGGGGTCGCCTCTGCTTCGCGACCCGCGTCGACGAACTTTACGGCCAAGAAACGTCCGCGCAAACGATTCGCAACGTCCGCGAATGCCTCGGCGTCCTCACCGGCGGCTTCATCGCGACGATCGGCGCCAACGTTTCGCACGAAAATATTCGCGGTATTTACGATATTGTCAAAGAATTCAAAAACGCTTGACTTTTCGCAACCTTTCAAGGTTTTACCGACGCGCTCCTTCGACGGCGTTCGTCCCGAGAGCGCGTCGCGTTCTTTCTTGCGCCGACGTTTTCGCGTCGAAGCGACGGTCGAACGCCGTAAATTTGTAAAAATTAAGCGAAGACGGCGTTTTAGTCCTTGACGTCGAAAAAATTTCTGATATCATTCAGGTTCCAAGCGGACTTTTATCGGCGAAAATTAGCGCCCCCCGCCTTCGCGACGAACGGCGGTAGAAAAAGTCGCGGCGCGAAATCGCTTTGACGATATAAAGCATAGAGAGAGTTTATCAAAAACTAACGAGAGAGTTTCAATGCCGACAATTAATCAATTGGTGCGTAAAAACCGCAAACAACAATACAGCAACACGAAGTCCCCGGTTCTCGAAGGCTGCTCGCAAAAACGCGGCGTTTGCCTCTTGGTTCGTACGATGTCGCCGAAAAAGCCGAACTCCGCGCTTCGTCGCATCACGCGCGTTCGCCTCTCGAACAATAAAGAAGTTACCGTCTACATCCCGGGCGAAGGGCACAAACTCCAAGAACACTCGATCGTCCTCATTCGCGGCGGTCGCGTTCGCGACCTCCCGGGCGTTCGCTACCAAGTCGTTCGCGGCACCTTGGACGCGACGGGCGTCGACGGGCGTCGTCAAGCTCGCAGCCGTTACGGCGCGAAAAAGAACGCCGGTCCGGCGAAAAAACGCTAATTTTAGCGCGATTCGTTTCCCGACAGCGACGTTCGATTTTCGCGACGTCGCCTTTCGACCGTCGTCGTCTCGCGCGAACGGTCGCCCCTTAACCAACAAATTAACGCGTGAAGTCCTGCGAAACGCACGTTTCGTAAGCAACGTCGCCAAGACCGTTTCGGTCGTTCGGAGACGGAGTAACGTCGGTTGTTTTTTACCGGCCCTAAACTCTCTCGTTCTCTCGTCGCGACCCGTTGCGTTCCGGACTTCGATTTGAATATTAGAAAG
>JAZQAP010000120.1:0-2388 GCA_045545275.1 Thermoguttaceae bacterium
TCCGTTCCTTCGCGCTCGACTATATTTGCGTCGCTTTCGTCTTTAATTTCAACGGTTACTTCTGCGGTTGCGGCAAGACGCTCGTCGCGTTGGCGCACGGTTCGCTTGCGACGTTAGCCGCTAGAATCCCCCTGTCTTACCTATTTAGCCGCCCGGAAGACGCGACGCTTTACGAAGTCGGCTTCGCGGCGCCCCTCGCGTCGGTCGTTTCGATCGTCGTTTGCGTCGGCTACTTCGCTTGGTTGCGACGCGCCGCCCGCCTCGAACGCGACGCAACGTCTCAACCAAAAGACCTCCGCCCCGAAAAAGAAAAAACGCCGCCCGAAACGCCGCTCGTCGACGCGTCCTAACCCTTTCCCACGACGCGTCTTAACTCTTTCCGTCAACGCGTTTTAACCGCCGACGCCGAATTTTACCCCTTTCCGCCGACGCGTCCTAATCGCCGCCGACGTCGCGCAGCCTTTGATTTCGCCAAATTAAGCGCCGGCAAAGAATTTTCGCAACAAAAGAAAAACAATCAAAAAGCGCGTCGCCGACTTTTCAGAAATCGGCGACGCGGCAAGATTTACGTCGGCGCCGCGTTCAAAACGGCGACTTAACCAAATCCGCTTCGGTCGCCTCGACAAAGCGAATCAAGTCGCTCGGCGCGATCCGCAACATCGTCCCGCGAACGCCCGCGTTGATCAAAATCTCGTCGAACAGCGTCGCCGTTTCGTCGATCAACGTCGGGAATTTTTTCTTCATTCCGACCGGCGAACACCCGCCGCGAATATACCCGGTCAAGTCTTTGAGGTCTTTCATCGGGATCAAGTCGACCTTTTTATCGCCGAACGCTTTCGCGACTTTTTTCAAGTCGAGTTCGTCGGCGACCGGCAGGCAGCAAACAAAGAAGCCTTTCTTTTCCCCTTTCATTACAAGGGTTTTGAACATCGACTCCGGCGCCGCGCCCATCTGTTCCGCGATATGCCCGCCGGACAAATCGCTCTCGTCGACCTCGTACTCGACCGTTTCGAACGGAATTCCCGCGCTTTCCAAAAGTCGAATCGCGTTCGTTTTTGCTTGCGCCACTGCCGCCGCCTCCTTTCTCTCTTTTCCCCTAAAAACCGCCGTCGCTCGCCGACGTTCCCCGACGCGTTCGCCCTTTCGCCGCTCCGGAACGTTGTCGCGACGTTTTTCAAACAATCAAAAAGCGTTTTTATCGTCCGGTCGAAACTTTCCTCGACGCCGACGCGCGCCGATTCGTTTTTCGAACGATTTCGATTAAATCAAAGGTTCCGATTTTAACGTCTAAATCGCCGTCCGTCGCAACCGCCGTTCATTGTACGCCCCCGACGCGCCGACGTCAAGCCGCCCGCCCTCCTTGCGAAAAGGAAAAAATCGGTTATATTATAAAGAAGTTTTTGCCGGTCGCGGTCGACGTTTCTTCGCGTCCCCGCTTCGACGCTCGCAAAAACGCCGCAAACCTCCCATTTTAACGCAAAACGGCGAAATCGTCCGCCTCGCGCGCCCCTTGTTCGTCGTCCCAATAAGGAATTGAGAGAAATGACGCCCCTCGTCGACCTCCCGCCGATCTCGGAAACGACCCCCATCACCGAAATTTTAGCGCGCAACGCCCAACTTTACGGCTCCGACGTTTGCCTCGTCGAAATTAATCCGGAAGTCGACGAAGCGCGCCGAATCACTTGGAAAGATTTCGACCTCGTTCAACCGTCGGCGACGCCCGACCCGACCGAGCAACGCCGTTCGACGACTTGGAAAAAATTCGACGATTTGGCCAACCGCTTCGCGAACCTCCTCCTCAGCCGCGGCTTGAAAAAAGGAGACAAAGTCGCGATCCTCCTAATGAACTGCCTCGAATGGCTCCCGGTTTACTTCGGCGCGTTGAAAGCGGGCGCGATCGCCGTTCCGATGAATTTTCGTTACGCGGCGGACGAAATCAAATATTGCCTCGAACTGGCCGAAGTCGACTATTTGGTTTTCGGGCCGGAGTTCATCGGTCGCGTCGAAACGATTTGCGACCAAATCCCGCGCGTTCGCGGTCTTTTCTACCTCGGCGGGAACGCGCCGACCTTCGCCGAATCGCTGCACACGCTGACGTCGTACTGCTCGACCGACGCGCCGGAAATCAAGCTGACCGCCGAAGACGACGCGGCGATTTACTTTTCGTCCGGAACGACCGGCTTCCCTAAGGCGATTCTTCACAAACATTTAAGCCTCACGTCGTCCTGCTTCGTCGAGCAAAACCACCACGGCCAAACGCGACAAGACGTTTTCCTCTGCATTCCGCCCCTTTATCACACCGGCGCGAAAATGCACTGGTTCGGCAGCTTCCTCGTCGGCGGGAAAGCGGTTCTTTTGCGCGGCGTCAAACCGCAAACGATTTTGCAC
>JAZQAP010000121.1:0-26362 GCA_045545275.1 Thermoguttaceae bacterium
TCCAACTTACGGTGAACGTCGCGGCGGTGCTGACCTGTTTCCTCGGCCCGATGTTCGGCGTCAACGTCGTGTTAACGGTCGTTCAGCTACTACTTGTCAACTTGGTGATGGACACGTTGGCGGCTCTCGCTTTCGGCGCGGAACCGGCGTTGCTCGAGTACATGAAGGAAAAGCCGATTCCGCGTTCGGAGAGCGTCGTTACGAAACCGATGCTTACGCAAATCATCGTCGGCGCTTTATTTATCACCGCGCTTAGTTTGTCGATTCTCTTCGTCAAACCGGTTCGCGGGCTCTTCGAAGCGGACGCCGAAACTCGCGCCGCGATCGCTTGCAAGCTCGACGTCGAACCGCAAACCGTCGAAATCGCCGCGACGGAAGAAGTTGCGGAAGCAACCGTCCCGACCGAAACGGAAAGCGTCGAAACCGAAACCGCGCCAAGTGAAAACGAAGCGTTCGAGGAAGCGAAACTCGACTACCTGCGCTCCGCCGTTTTTGCGTTCTTTATGATGGCGATCGCGTTCAACGGTTTCAACGCGCGCACCGATAAACTTAATGTTTTTCACGGTTTAAGCAAAAACCCGACGTTCCTTATCGTCTTCGCCGGCGTTTTCGCGTTACAGTTTGTTTTCGTTACGTTCGGCGGCAAGTTCCTGCACGTTCAACCGTTGAGCGCGTCGAGCTGGCTCTACTGCGCGCTCTTGGCGTTCGCGGTCGTTCCGCTCGACACGCTTCGCAAACTCGCGTTTAATCGTTAATTTAACGACGTTTAACTTTTATTAAACGGCGTCGTTTTCGAACGTCGCGTTCGGCGTTGAAGGCGACGCTTTCTTTAACATTTTTTTCGAAAAAATCCCGCGATTATGTTAACCTTGCTTGTTCGACGTTTACGTTTCATTTCGACGTTGTTTCTTTGCGCCGCGGCGTCCGTCGTTTTCGCGCAAGACGTCCCGCAAACGCCCGCTTCGTCCGCTTCCGCTCCGACGAAAATCGTCGTTTCGCTCCCGAAAACCCCGGTCGAAATCGCGCCGACGATTTACGGGCAAATGCTCGAAGACTGCAACGACCGCGTTATTTACGACGGCGCGGTCGGGAAAAACGGCGAAGCGCGACCGCACGTCGACCGACTTTTGCGCGACCTTGAAATCCCGGTCGTTCGTTGGCCCGGCGGCACGTTCGTCCTCGAATACCAATGGGAACGCGGCGTCGGCCCGGTCGACGAACGCCCGACCGTCCCGGTTCGTTGTTGGGGCGGCGTCGAGAATCACCGCTTCGGAACCGACGAGTTTCTCGCTTGGTGCGAACGCGTCGACACGACGCCGTACATCAACCTGAACGCGAACCTCCACCCCGACCCGGAGATCGGCGGCTCGCTCGAAAAGTCGCTCGCTTGGATCGAGTACGTCGTCGGCGACGCGTCGACGCCGGGCGGCCAAAAACGCGCAAAGAACGGCCGCGTCGAACCTTACGACGTTCGTTACTGGTGCGTCGGAAACGAAGAATGGGGCGGGTTCGGGCAAGGCGTCCGTCTGAAGGCCGCGCAGTACGCCGCGCTTTTGGACGTTTGGGCGACGGCGATTCGCGCTCGTTTTCCCGACTTGGAGCTGCTCGGCGTCGGGAACAAAGCCGCTTGGAACGAAACCGTTCTTAATCGTTGCGGCGAGAAAATCGACTGGTTGACGCAACACTATTACGTCAACGCGCGAATCGTCGACGGCAAGCTCGTTTCGCCCGATTCGACGCTCTTCGCGCCGGTCCAAACGGAAGCGCATTTGCGCAAACTCGCGAAAATCGTCGAGGCGGCGAACGTTCGCTTGAACCGACAAAACCGCCCGATTCGACTCTCCGTCGACGAATGGAACTGCCGACACTCCGTTAGCCAAAGCGGTTCGCCGTCGAGGTTTACGCGTCAAGACGACCGTCGTCTTTACGATTGCGTCGTCGTCGCCGGAACGCTGAACGCGTTCGTCCGCACGAGCCCGACGGTCGCGATGGGGACGTATATTTTCCCGGTCAACGGACACGGCGTCGTTAAAACGGTCGGCGAAAACGACGCGTATCCGACGGCGCTTTACCCGATTTTCCAAACGTATCGCCGCAAAATCGTCGGCGTTCGTTGCGACGCGGCGGTCGACGGGCCCGGCGTTCGGTCGGCGGACGTCAAATTCGCGCTCGAAGGAGACGCAAGCGGAGAAAAGACGGAACTTCCGGAAACGCTTCCTTACCTCGACGTCGTCGCGGCGTCCCCGGACGCGACGTCGCTTAACGTCGCCGTCGTCAACCGTTCCTCGACCGAAGCGCAAGTCGCAAATCTCGAACTTCCCGAAGGTTATGTCCCCGTCTCCAAGAGCGAACTCGTCGCCGACGGAATCGACGCGGCCAACGCCGCCGAGAAGCGCGACGCGGTCGTTTTGAAGTCGGGCCCGGTCGACGCCGCCGAACGTTCGTTCGCCGTTCCGCCTTGCGGTTTCCTTCTTCTCGAATGCCGCCGCGACGCCGCGAAGTAACGCCGCCCGCGCCTTTTCCGTTTTTATCGTTCAATCGTTCGCTTAACCCGTTTTAAGAAAGACCGTTATGCACCGACTCTTTCCCGTTCGACGCTCGTCGGCGTTTGCCGTTTTTTCGCTGACCGCCGCGCTTGGCGCCTCGTCGCTTTTCGCCGACGACGCCAAGTCGCAAACGCCGCCCGCTCCTTCTTCCGAACAAACCGCCGACGCCGCAACCGTTCAACCGGACGCGCCGCCGACGCCGCTCGCGCTAAAACGTTCGTTCGGCGGCGTTTATCCGCGTCTCGCTTGGTTCAACGACGAAAACGAATGCGGAACCGGCGCGGTCGTTCCTTGGGCCGGGCGCCTTTGGACGATCACCTACGGCCCGCACTCGCCAAACGGTTCCAGCGACAAACTTTACGAAATCGACGCCGACTTGAACCGAACGACGCGCCCGGAAAGCGTCGGCGGCACGAACGCCAACCGAATGATTCACCGCGAGTCGAATCAACTTTTTATCGGGTCGCACGCGATCGGCGCCGACGGAACCGTTCGGACGATTCCGCATTCGCAAATGTTCGGACGTTGCACCGCCGTCGCAAGGCACCTAACCGACCCGAAAAACAAGGTTTACTTCCTCACGATGGAAGAGGGCCTTTACGAAGTCGACGTCGAAACGCTCGAAGTGAAAGAGCTTTATACCGACGGCAACCGCCCGCGTCCGGACGGCGCCGACGTTCTTCCCGGCTATCACGGCAAGGGCGGTTATACGTCGCAAGGTCGACTCGTTTACGCGAACAACGGCGAGCAGTCGAACGAAGCCCGCGTCAATCCGAATATTCCGTCCGGATGTCTCGCGGAGAAAACGGCGAACGGCGATTGGCAAGTCGTTTTGCGCAAGCAGTTTACGGAAGTAACGACGAAGGGCGGAATCGACGGCGCGGACGCGGAAAACGATCCGCTTTGGTCGCTCGGTTGGGACTACCGCTCCGTTATTCTCGCGGTTCTCGACGGCGGAAAATGGAGCTTTTACCGCCTCCCGAAAGGGTCGCACTGTTACGACGGGGCGCACGGCTGGAACACCGAATGGCCGCGGATTCGCGAAATCGACTCGCCGACCGATTTTTTGGCGACGATGCACGGGCATTTTTGGCGTTTTCCGAGCGATTTTAGCGCCGCGAACGCTCGCGGAATCCGCCCGCGCTCGACGTATCTCAAGGTTATCGGCGACTTTGCGTTTTGGAACGAACGAATCGCGTTCGGTTGCGACGACGCGGCGAAGAGCGAATTTTTGAACAAGTCGCCGCTCAAGGGCGAGATCGCGGGCCCGGGTCGCTCGAACTCGAACCTTTGGTTCGTCGAACCGGAAAAACTCGACTCGTTCGGCCCGGCGCTCGGTCGCGGCGCGGTTTGGTTCGACGAAGCGGTCAAGCGCGACGCGGCGTCGGACGCCTACCTCTTCGCCGGTTTCGACCGTCGGAGCGCGTTCGTCGATTTCGCCGACGCGACGCTTCCGGAAGGCGTTGAAAACGTTGAAATTACGTTTGAAGTCGACCGCGACGGAACCGGCGTTTGGGAACCGCTGAAAACGGTCGTCGTTCCGAAAAACGCGCCTTCGCTTAGCGCGAACGCCGCCCCAAACGCCGCCGAAAGTTCGACCGCGAACGCCGACGGCGACGCCCGACCGTCCGACGCAAAATTCGGCGCCGGAACCGTTTGGGTCGACTTCTCGGAAGCGGAAACCGGCGAATGGGTTCGCGTCCGCTCGAACGCCGATCTCGCCGACGCGACCTGCTTCTTTCATTACAAGAACGCCGACGAACGCTCGACGCAAGCCGCGCCGATTTTCGACGGAATCGCTTCGCCCGCCGACGTTTCCAACTTCCTCGGCGCTCGTTTTTGGGTTCGCGCCGATAACGACCGCCTCGCCGTCGTTTCGTCGTTAGTCAAGGACGGCCAAGTCGCCGAAGAACGCTATTACGAACTGACCGAAGACGGCCGTCTCGAACGCGTTCCTTGCCGTTTCGAAGGAGGCGAACCCGGAACGATTAACCGCGTCAAGGCGATGGTCGAGCCGCGGCTCCCGGCGTCGGAAGTCTTTACCGTCGACGACTTAAGCGCCGTCGTCGCTTTGAACGGAAACCGTTATCGCCTCCCGATCGGTTCGGAGACCGCCGCCCGGGTCGCGTCGCCCCTTCCTTGCCGACTCGACCGCGAAACGGCGACCGAGCGCGACTTATTCCATTGCGCAGGAACGTTTTACGAACTTCCCGCTCAAAACGCGGGCGGTTTCGCGAAGATTCGTCCGATCGCGACCGACGGACGGCTGATCGTCGATTACGTTTCGTATCGCGGTTTGCTCGTTCTCGCGGGCGTCGCGCCGCAAACGGTTCAAAACTCGACGGATAACGCCGCGACCGACGCCGACGCCGACGCCGACGCCGACGTCGCGCAAACGTCCGCGCAAGCGCCGGAAGCCGGGCGAATCGTTCGCTCCGACGACGGCGGCGCCGCGCTTTGGCTCGGTTCGCTCGACGATCTTTGGTCGTTCGGCAAGGCGGTCGGTCGCGGCTCCGTTTGGCGCGAAACCCAAGTCGCGGCGGGCATTCCGTCCGATCCGATGCTCGCGACCGGTTTCGACCGCAAAACGCTCGTTCTCGAAAACCATTCGGACGCCGACGTCGAAATCGCGTTGGAAGCGGACGCGACCGCGACCGGCGATTGGCGGGAATATCGCCGCTTCCAAGTCCCGGCGAAACAAAAGGTTGAGTTCGCGTTTCCGGACGCGTTCCAAGCGTATTGGCTCCGAACGGTCGCCGACCGCGACGCGACGTTGAGCGCGACCTTTATTTATCGTTGACCTTTTTTCGCCCGCGTCGCCGCCAACCGCAGCGACGCGGGCGCCTGCCTTCTTTTTAAGCGTCGAACGCTCTTTTCCGACGTCGACGCCGAAAAATCGCCCCTCTTTTCGAAGGAAAACCGCGACTTTTTCTTGACGCCCGCCCCCCGCGACGGTATAATAAAAGCGCGCCGAATTGAAACTCGCTTCCCGCGCTTCCGTTCGACTTTTAACGCCCGTTTGCATTAAGGAGCGCTTATGCCCGTTCGCCTCGTCGTCGCCGACCAGCGCCCCGTCGTCCGCGCCGGCCTTTATTCCTTTTTTTCGGACGGCGACGTTCAAATCGTCGACGAAGCGCAAACCGCCGAACAACTCGTCGCCAAAACGCTCGTCGCGCGCCCCGACGTTTTATTGCTCGACGTTAATTTCCCCGATCAAACGGGTTTTGAAGCGGTCGAAACGCTAAGAGCGCAACGTTTCGACGGTCGAATCGTTTTTTTTGCGGACGTCGACCAACAAGCGTATTTCGCGCGGGCCCTCGCCGTCGGCGCCGACTCGTACCTGCTGAAAAAAACGTCGCGAGCGGAACTTACGCGGGTCGTTAGAACGCTCGGAACCGTCGACGCCGAATCGAACGGCGCGCCTTGTTCCGGAGAACTCCGTCGCGTCGCCTCGCTGTTAAGACGGCGTTCGGTCGACCCGTTGAATCCGTTGACGGCGCGCGAGACGCAAGTGTTGCGGCATATCGCGTTCGGATTGAGCAACAAAGAAATCGCCGCGTCGTTGCAATTAAGCCTCGACACCGTCAAAGAACACGTTCAAAACATCATGCGAAAACTCGACGCTCGCGACCGCGCGCAAGCCGCCGTCTGGGCCGTTCGCAACAAACTCATTCCTTAAACCGCGGCTCGCAAACGCTTGCGACGGTTTATTTTCACCCTTGTTTTGCGCCCGTAAACGACGGCGCGCCTAAGGACGTTAACTTATGAGCGACTCGAAAGTCCATCTGCTGGTTCGTTACGAAAAAGACGCGGCGATCGCCGACTGCCTCGACACAAAATTGAACGAAGAACTGAGCATTCAGTCTTGGGGCGACGAAATGTACGCGTTGATTGAAAACTGCAAAAAAGAACGCGTTATCGTTAATTTCCAAAACGTTAAGTTTATGTCGAGTTCGGCGCTGCGCGTCCTCATCACCGCGAACGGCAAAGCGAAAGCTAAACGCGTCGCCTTCTTCCTTTGCCGCATCGACGACAATATCCTCGAAGTGTTCAAAATAACAAAGCTCGATTCGATTTTCAAAATTCGTCCGACCGAAGTCGAAGCTCTTAATTCGCAAATTTAACGAACGACGCGAACCAAACGTTCGCGCCGCCGCTCACTTTTTCGCGAGAATCGTTATGTCGTCGCAATCAGATAACGTTTGGCGTCGCGCGGCGTCGTTCCCCAGCGTCTCCGGCGCCGGCGGTTCGTTCGTCGACGCCGTTCTCCAGGAACTCGAGCGTCGCGCTTGGTCGCCGAAAGACTCGTTCGCCATTCAATTAGCGTTGGAAGAGGCGATCGCGAACGCCGTCGAACACGGGAATCGACGCAATCCGACGAAAAAAGTCGACGTTTCGGCGGAAATTGCGTTCGACCGCGTTCTTCTTTCGGTTCGCGACGAAGGCGCCGGTTTCGACGAATCGACGCTCGCCAATCCGCTTCTCGACGAGAACCTCGAAATCCCGACGGGACGCGGACTCCTCTTAATCCGCAGCTTTATGACGAACGTCCGACGCGCGGCGAACGGAGCCGAAATCTTAATGGAAAAGACGCCGTCGCGCGACGACGAGTAATTTTCGCGACGCGTCGCCGACCGCTCGCGTTCGTCCTATTCGCCGCCCGACGTCGAACGTCCGACAAAAAAGCCGAGTCGCCCAAAATCCGACTCGGCTTTTCGACGCTCCGACATTTTGGGAGCGCAACGCTTATTCTCAAATAACTTAAAGCTCAACGCTCAAATCGACGTCGAACGCGTCCTCCTCTTCGTCGTCGGAATCGTCGAACGTCCAAACGAAGTCCGTCTCGTTCTCGGCGCCGACGACGGCGAACGTTTCGATCAACGCGGCGCGCTCGGCGTCGGCGATTTCGTCGCCGTTTTGCGTCGCGACGGTTTCCTCGGCGACGACGGTCGTCGCGGCGTTTTCCTCGTCGTTTTCGCTCGCCGACAATTCGGCGATCAACGCGGCGTCGACGGCGGCTCCGCGCGCAACTTTCGACGCGACGGCGACTTCCGACGGATTAACGAGCGAGTAAACGCCTTCTTCCGTCTCGACGTCGGACGCCAAAACCGCGCTCGACGTCGCGACCTTCGGCTCCGTCGCGTAAAACGAGTCGGAAACGCCGTTCGCCTTCGCGCCGTAAATAAGAACAAATTCCGTAAAGTCCCCAATCTCAATTTTTCCGCTGCCGTTGTAATCGAAAAGGGCGCAATAGGCCATATTGTTCGGCAGGCTGGCGACGGAGTATCCGTACCCCATCACAAAGTCGGTAAAGTCTTCAATGTTTACGGAACCGTCGTCGGTCGAGTCGGCGTTCACCGGATAGACGACGAGATCGGTCGGCGCGTCGACGGTCGCGACGGCGGCGCCGTTGACCGATTGCGACGCGGCGACGGCGGCAAAATCGGCCGAAACGCTAGCGAAAACCCCGTCTTGCGGGAACGCGACGCCGCCTTCGTATTTCGAACCGTTCATTTTCGGCGCGAAACGAACGCGCGCGACGAGCGCCCAGCCGTCGTTCGCGGCCTTCCCCTTGGCGGAAACGGTCGCGACGCCGTCGGTTTCGGAAAGAGTCGCTTCAAATCCGGTCGCCGATTCGACGCCGACGAGCGTAAAGTATTGCGAATTAAAGTTCAAAGCGGCGGTCGCGGTCGTAACGACGCCGGCGCCGTCGGTCGTCGCCCAAACGTCGATATAGAAATTCGACCATTCGTCGAGCCAAGTTCGCTCGGTCGCGAGAGCGGCGTCCAAATTCGCGCCGGCGGAAGCGGAAGCGGATTGGCAGACGAACTTAACGGAACCGCCGGAACTTTCGCTGCCGTCGGTATTTAAGAAAACGCCGACTTTCTTGCCTTGGGCGAGAACGAGGTCGGGCGACGCGTCGTCGTTAAAGCGTCCGACGGTCAGCGCCGCGTTCGATCCCGCGCCGGTCGTCGTTTCGCCCAATTGGCGTCCGGCGGCGAAAATCGCGCTCGTTCCGGTTCCTAAGAACCCGTAAATATAGGACTTGCCGGCGGTCGTATTTTGCACCGTCGCGACGTCGAGTTTGCCGTCGACGTTTAAATCGGCGAGAACCAAGCCGGTCGGCGCGACGCCGGAAACGTAAAGCGAGGAATTCGACGCGACCGAAGCAAGTCCCGACGCCGTTTGCAGATAATACGCGACGTGCGCGCGGTTCGAACCGGACGCGGAGTTCAACACGACGACGTCGTTTAAACCGTCGCCGTTAACGTCGCCGATCGCGGCCGCCGTCGGATTGTAAACGTCGGAATCGAACAACTTCGTTTTCGTCGTCAGCGTCGTCGCGGAGAAGCGCGAACCGGTGTTTTCTAGAACGGAAATCGAATTTTTCGCGGAGTTAACCGCGACGAGATCGTCGAGACCGCTTCCGTAAATCGCGCCGGCGGTCAGCGACGTCGCGCCCAACGACCCCAATGGATAGGTGAGATTCGAACTCAACGTCGTCGCGCCGTTGGCGACGCTCAAACGCAACGCGTCGATAAACTGAACGCCCGAGAACGTTTGCGACAAAACGGCGATTTCGTCGACGCCGGCCTGCGTAAAGGAACCGACCGTAAAATCGACAAATCCCGAAACGGCGCGCGACGCGACCGGCGCGAAAGCCCCGTTCGAAATTTGTTGGAAGATTTGCAGGTTCGTTCCGACGGTGAAATCGGAGCCCGCCGCTTGGTAATAAACGGCGACGTCGGTCAATCCGTCGCCGTTAAAGTCGCCAAAAACGGCCTTTTGCGTCGTTTGATTAAAGGTCGCGACCGTTTGCGCGTTCGCCGCCGTTCCGTCTTGCGCCGCGTCGGCGACGGTAATTTGCGTCGCGCCGACGAGGAGGGTTTCGGTTTTGCCGTCGCCGTCGACGTCGCCGACGTAAACGGAATGATAATTCGCCGTCGTCGAAACGACCGCCGTTTGCTCAAATTCAAAGCCGTGCGTCGGCGAGGTTTCGCCTTGAAAAACGACGTAAGAATCGCCGTTGGCGACGAAGAGTTCCGGCGTCGCGGCCAAACCGCCCATATTGCCGACGGCGCCGGTCGAGGAGGCGTTTAACGTCAAGCCGTCGCAAGGCGTCGTTTGGAAAGTAAACTTCGCTTTACCGTCGGCGAACGAAAAAGCGTTCAGCGTTACGATCGCCGGCGCGGCGTCGACCGAACCTCCGAGAATCAAGACGCCGTCTTTTTCGACGACCCATTCGACGACGGTCGAACCGATCTCGCTCAAGTCGGCGACGTATTTTTGCGGCGTCGTTCCGCTAATATCGGTCAACACAAGGGAATTCGACCCCAACGACGAAGAGCGATCGATCGAGACGACGCATTGCCGCCCGCCGAGCGTCGCCACGTCGGTCAAAATCGGGTCGTCGGTCGTCGAAGAGCCCGACAAGTTCAGCGACGTCGCGGATTTTCCGAAATTGTTTTCGCCGACGCCGGAATAAATCAACGTTTGACGCGGAGAAGCGCCGCCGCTCCCCGCCGAAAGGGTCGAGCCTTGAACAAGCAAGTCGAAACCGGACGCGGTTTCGCGCAACGCGGCGTCGAGCGAAAGAAACGCGAGTCCGGAACTCGGAAAGGTCGAGACGTCGAGCGCCGTCGTTGAAACGGATTTGAAAGCGAAGTTCGCGGAACCTTGGTAAACGGTCGCGGAAAGAGCGAGTTTGCCGCCGGAAGTCGACTGCGAAACAACGATCAAATCGGCGATTCCGTCGTCGCCGACCACGTCGCCCCAAACAACCGGCGAGTCGTTCGCGTTGGTTAAGTCGGCGATCGCGGTCGATTTTTTCCAAACGTACTTGCCGGTTCCGTCGTTCGAGTAAACGTCGAGCGTTTTGTCGCTATAATTAATCGTCAAAAGTTCGTCGAAGCCGTCGGCGTTCAAATCGACCAGCTCGCAAAGATTCGGCGCGCGCTCCGAGAAATCGACGGAATATTCCGCCGAGGTCGACGCAAATTCCGTCGTCTTTTCCGGCGCGAACCCGCCCCAATCGGCGTTCAAGAGCTCGCGATTTTCCAACGCTTCAAGCGAAAGACGCCGCGCGGACGGTTTGGAACCGAGATTTTTTCGTTCGAAAATACGTTGAAAAAGGTCTTTTTTCATAATCGTTGCCTTCGTGTTGACTCAAACCGGAAAACCGATCGTTTAATACCAACGATAAATTTTATTCCATTATTCTTTTTCGTTCAAACGTCGTCTTAGGGTCTCGCTCAATGTTCGACGCGAAACGTCGTCGACCGTTCTTTTGCGCCGCGACGTTCGCGCGTCGCCGGATTCTCATCGTTTAGGACGTTCGAAGAAAACAAAAGGTTCGCGCGTTTTGGAAAAAAAACGCCCGAAAATCGCGCCGCAACCGTTACATTCGGAACGTCCGTCCGCCCTTCGTCGCGTCGCGCGACGGTTCGGCGGTAAACGCTTCTCCGTCAATGATACCGAGACGGCTCCAAAAAAGCAAGAGACGTTTTAAAGAAAAATCCTTTTTTATCGATTTTAAGACGTTTTTTCTTCCGCGAACGCTCTACGAACGCGTTCCGTCGCGTTTTTGAACGTCTTAACCGCCGTCTTGTTCCCGACGAGCGAACGCGCCGCCGTTTGGAGCGCGTTCGCTCGTCGAGAACCGAAATCGGCGTCTACTCGTCGTCCGTTTCGTCGAAATCGTCGTTTTCGTTGAATTCCTCGAGTTCTTCGTCGGCGTCGTCGTCAAACTCTTCTTCGTCGCCGTATTCCTCGTCGTCTTCCCAATCTTCCTCTTCTTCGTCGTTGTTCGCTTCGTCGAAGTAATTAAGGAACGATTCGTCTTCGGTTTCGGAATCGGCTTCGTCGCCGGACTCGACGCGCGTTTCGGAATCGGCGAGAAAAACGGTCGCCCATTCGTCGTAATCGAGCGACTCGATCGCGTCCTCGTCGTCGCTTTCCTCCTCTTTGGAAAGCGCGACGTCGACGACGTTCGCTTCCGGCGCGACTTCCAACGAGCTTCTTTCCGGCGTTTCGTTCGCGGAGAAGGTCGGGCTAATTTCGGACAACGCGCGCAACTCGACGCGTTCCCCGTCGAGCGCGACGTTTTTCAACGTTTCGACGTATTCGGCGACCTGCGCGGCGCGTTCGCTCGGATCCGAAACGGCGTCGATCGTTTGCGCGTTCTCCGCCGTCGTTTCCGGCGCGTTCGCCGAAAAAACGAACGACGAAAAATCGGGAACGCTCGGCTCGACCGCCGCTGCGTCGCTTTCCGCCGCCGCGCTCGTTTCCTCCGTTTCCGACGCGACCTTTTGCGCCGCGTCGCCGCCTTCTCCTCCGACCGAAAGCGCGCCTTGCAAACTTTCGGCGTCTTCGTTCAATCGGAGCGTCGTTTCTTCTTCGTCGGAACCGTCGACGACCCAATACGGTTTGCGCGTTTTTTCGCCCGCGGCGGTCGCGGACTCGATTTCTCGAGTCGGCGGCGTCGGCTTTTCGCCCGGTTCGAGAGTTCGGTACGCGCCGCCGCTCGCGCTTCCGGAAACGTCGATCGACGGCGGGGCGTCGGCGCTCGGCGTCTCGGACGCGAAATTCGGCCCGGCGTCCGCGTTCTCCGGCGCGACCGAAACAAGCGTCTGGGCCGGATTCTTGCGTCGACGCTTCGACTTCGGCGGAAGCAACACTCGGAACGCGCGGCGTTTCGGGTCGTTCGAGGTCGGAAGCGCGCAAACCGGAACGTTCAAGCCGAGGAAAAGTCGGCAAATATGTTCGTGGCAGGTGAAGAGGAAGATTTGCCGTCCGCTCTTCGCGAAATCGCAAAGAACCTTCGCCGCGATTCCGGCCCGCTTATTGTCGAAGTTGACGAGAACGTCGTCCAAAATCAACGGCATTTGAATCCCGTGTTTCTCGAACGAAACGACGAGCGCCAAACGAATCGCGATGAAAAGCTGTTCCCGCGTCCCGCGAGAAAGCGACGCGACGTCGAGCGTTTCGCCGTCCGCCGCGTCGACGTAAAGCGCGTCTTCGCCGAGCGGCGTCCAGATGTTGACGTAACGAGATTCCGTCAAACGGCGCAGATAACGCGACGCTTCGCGGAGCGTTTCCGGTTGGCGTTCGCGTTCGTAAGCGCGTCGAACGTCTTCCATCGCCCGCCCGGCGATCGCGCGACTTTGCCAAAGGTCGGCCATCTCGGCGATCCGCAGATCGAGCGCCGCCGCTTCGAAACGACTCCGAATCGACTCTTTTTTCGCCGCGATCGCGTCCGCTTGTTGGCCGAGTCGTCCGGAAAGTTCGAGTTTGCCGCGCAATTCGGCGTCGAGCCCTTCCAAACGACGTTCCAAATTCTCGATCGCCGTCGGGAGTTCGGCGCGAACCTCCGCGTCGAGCAGGAGCGCGCCGAGTTCCTCTTCGGAGCAGAACCCGCCGATTCCGACTTCCAAGCGGCGTTGCGCTTCGTCGAACGCGGCGTTCAGACGGCGATACGTCGCGTACCGCTCGACCGCCTCGACGAGCGCTTCGGTCGTCTTGACGCGATACCCGGCCAAGAAGCGGCGAACGTCTTTCGTTTGACGGCGGCGCGCCAAGAAGAATTGACGATATTCCTTTTTCAGCGCGACCATCGAGTCCCAAAGCTCGGCGCGACGTTGTTGCGACAGCTCGTATTCTTCGGCGACGGCGCGGAGTTTCGGCGCGAGCTCGAACGGCGTCGCGTTTTTATCGACGTCGAGTTTCGGCAACAGCGCGACGGCGGCGGCGAAACGGTCGACGATTCCTTGTCGTTCGCGTCCGAGGAAATCGATTTCGGCGGCGACGCCTTCGATTTGACGGCGCAAATCTTCGGTCAGGCCGACGCGGTCGAGCAAGTCGCGCACTTGCGTCGGTTTGAGCGTCGCCGGAAGCCCAGCGTCGCGGAGCCAAGCCGTCCAGCGTTTGCGCGCTTTCTTCAACGCTTCTTCCGCCTTTTGAACGCGAGCTTCTTCGGCGCGGAAAATCTTCGTCGCTTCGCGCCATTGCGCTTCGACCGGCGCCAACGACTCGAAAAACGCCAAATCGGTTTTCGCTTTTTGCAACCGCGCTTCGAGCGTCGCGGTCGAGTTCGGCGCCGCCGGGAAACGTTCGTCGAGCTTCTTCGTTTCCGCTTGCGCTTGTTCGAGTTGACGCGTCAAGAGGCCGAGTCGACGTTGGTTGTCTTCGAGCTTTTGATAATTCTTCTTTTCGACGGTCGTCTTGTAAAAAATGCAGGCGATCGTCGCCAAAAGCCCGACGAGCCCGACCGCCAGCTCCATTCGCCCGAAGAGCGACAAGCCGAAGAGCAGCCCGCCGACGACGACTCCGGCGCCGAGCGCGTAAAGGGGCGCCCCGGTTATCGCTTGATTGTCGGCCAGCGTTTTGTTTTGTCGTTCGAGTTCCTTGCGATATTGCGTCATTTCGGCGACGCGGCGCTCGATCTCGACGCGGCGGCGGAGCCCGCTCAAAAGCGCGCCGGTCTTCTCGATCGCTTCGGTCAAATTGCGTTGCGACCGCGACGTCAAGCCTTGTTCGAGCCGTTCGACCAACTCGTTCAAGCGCGTTTTGACGACTTCGAACTCCTCGCGATATTTCTTCAGCTTCAAACGTCGACGGCGAACCGCTTTAGCCGGAATGCGGAAGTCTTCGACTTCCTTAAACGACAAGCCTTCGTCGACCAATTTGTTCGGCAGGGTCGGCGTTTGCGGCGCGTTTTCTCCGCTTCCGCCGACGTTGGCGCCGTTCGGGTTCGCTCCGAACCGCGTTTCCGGCGCCAAATTCGACGCGACGATCGCGGCGTTCATCGCGTCGAGCGCGGCCGGCGTCAGCGTCATTTTGCCGTCGCGAGCGCTCTTGACGCGGGCGTCCTCTTCGGCGAACTTCGCGTTCAACTCGTTCAATTCGCCCTGCAAGCGTCCGACTTCCTCGTCGATTTCGCGCAGTCGCGGCAGATCGTCTTCAAGAATCGAAACGCGGGGCGCCAACTCTTCTAACGCGGAATCGACCGGAATCGCGTCCCGTTCGTCGCGGAGCGCCCGATAAGCGTTTTTGATTTCCTTAATTTTCTTGCGGGTTTCCTCGACGACGTCGCAGAGCGCGGCGCATTCGTCGACGGCGCTTTGCTCGACCGCCGGCACGTCCCCCATCTCGACGACTCGCCGACGCGCTTCGTCTCGTTCGTCCCAAAGCTCGGCGATTTGAACGGCCAGCTCGCGAACGCGTTTTTGCCGCGTCGTCTTTTCGAGTCGTTCCTGCAGAAGTTTCGTCGCTTCCAAGACGGCGCGACGCTCTTCGAGAAGCCGGGCGTACTCGCGCAGATTCCCCGCCGCTTCGCCGGACTTGCGCCGCGCTCGGTCGCGTTCGGCGATCAAATTTTCCAAAATCGACGGTTTTCCCTTCGCGTCGAAGAGATCGTTTCGTTCGGCGACGATCTGTTGGAAGACTTGAACGAACGCGCCGCGGTCGACGCCGACGCTCAAGCGGTAAAGCATTTGCGCCGCTTCGGTTTCGTTCAGCGCGCCGAGACGTTGCAACTCGTCGAGCCCGATCGCGAAGACGCCGTTGTACGTCGATTCGTCGAGATTGCAGGTCAACGTTTTCGCGAAATAATCGCCGACGCGCGTCCCGTCCGGCCCGACGACGACCAACGATTCGGCGATCTTTTTCCCCGGAAGCGGATAAAATCGCCCGCTCCAGTTGATCAGCCCTTCCGCCGCGAGGAAGCCGGATTTGCGTTCGATCGCCGACTGCCAACCGGCGTCGCGTTTGACGTACCGCCGTTCGAGCCGATGGTCGCCGAATTCCGACGAAACGGTCGCGGCGCCGCCGATCCAAGCGCGCGCCGCGTCGCGGGCCGCCGTTTCCGCGTCGAGTTTCGTTTCCGCGTCGGCGTCTTTGCGACGTTCGCCGTCGAGAATCCGTTTAAGTTCCGCCGACGCCGACGTTTCCGACGCTTCTTCAAAGCGTTTCGCGCCGAACCCGGCCTTCTCGCCGCGACGCGTTTTCCCGTCGAGCGCCATTTGAATATATCGGGCGCGCTCTTCGTCGGCGCCGCCGTACAAACAGGCGCGGATAAACTGCATCAGCGTCGTTTTCCCCGCTTCGTTCGGCCCGTAAAAGACGTTGATTCCGCGCGAAACTTTCGGAAGGCTCAGCCCCTCCCAAACGCCGAAGCGTTCGATTTTCAGAGACGTAATTCTCACGAGAGACTCTCCTTTCCTTCAATATTCTTCTGCAAGTTGCGCAGTTCGGCGAGAACGTCGCGATTCTTTTTCGGCGCGCCCTTCAAACCGCCGACGATCGACGCGACCGTTTCGTTTTCGGACAGCAAATCGACGCCGAGCGCCGACGCTTCGAGCAACGCTTTGCGACGTCGCGCCGCTCGCAACCGTTCCCGTTCGACGTCCGCCGCGTCGCCGGTTTGTTCGCCGTCTTCGGTCGAATCGAGCGAGTCGAGCGCGAGCAAGTCGAACAGCGTCGGGAGTTCCGGTCGAAAATCCTTCGCTTCCGCCGCGACGCGCAACGCTTCGGCGACTTCCGGTTCGTCGTCGCCGCGACGCCGATTTTCCAGCGCGCGCTTCGCTCGTTCGCAAGCGATCCAATCGCGCAATTCTTCGGAGAAAAAGCCTTCGACGTCGATTTTCTCGCCCGGATTTTCCAAATAATAACGCAACATCCGCAAATAGTCGCCCAAAATCGTTTGGCGCTCGAACAGCTCTTCCGGCGCGTTTTCCGGAACGGTCGGGATAAAGTCGACGGAGTAAACGACCGGCGCCGTTTTCCCGAAATCGGTTCGCAGGTCGCGCAAGAGCGTTTGGGCGAGCGTTCCGTATCGAAGCGCTTGAAACGCCGGTTCTTCCGCGTCGACTCGCCAAGCGACGAGCCAAATATCGCCCTCCGGAGAACGCCCGGCGAACGCCGCTTCTTCGGTCGCTTTTTCTTGCAGCGCTTTCAGTCGGGAACGCGCTTCGGCAAGAATCGCTTCTTCGGTTTCCTCCGACTTGACGACGAGCGTTTCGGTCGACCAACGCAACGGCGACGTTCGAAACGGCGTCGCGGTCGTTCGGCCCGACTCCGCGACCTCGACCAACGTCGCGCCGAAATCGCCGGTTTCCTCAAAGTTGCGGGCCAACGTCGACCCGGCGTAAACGGCGAGCGACGGACTGCGCGAAATCGTTTCGCGGACGCGACTTCCGCCGAGCGCCCAATATCGAACCGCGTCGCTCTTCAACGCTTCGCTCGGAAGCTGCCCGTTAAAAACGCCGATTGTGTAAAGGTCGTCCGCGCCTTCGACCGACTCGACGCCGCCGCGGGGCGCGACGCCCGCCTTCCCCCAGCTCGTCCCGAGAAGTCGCGCGACCGGAACGCCTTCGCGAACGAAAAACGTCTCCTCGACCGTTCCGACCGGGAAAACCCGAACGTTTTCCGGGAAACGGAACGCGGCCGGGACGACGTCCGGCGAGTCGTTTTTCCCGGCGGCCCAATAAACCGCGATCTTTTCCGACGCGAGCCGCTCGAACTGCTCGATCAAAAAGAGGAGCCCCCAAGGCCCGGTTTCGCGCGGAGAAAGCAGGTCGCCGCTCAAGACGACAAAGTCGACCTTTTCCTTAAGCGCCGTCGCGACCAACCGCTCGACCGCGACGCGGGGCGCGTCGAGAATCGCGCTTTCAAGGCGCTCCGGACATTCCGAAAGACCGTCGACCGGAAGTTCCAAACGGAAATCCGACGCGTGTATAAATCGAAAGGCTTGCGACGTCATATTGCGGCTCTTCCCTTGGGGATTTTGCGAGTTTTAGCGGTTTTGGCAATTAGGCGAAATATCGGGGCAAACGCGCGTTTTTCCGACTCGAAAACCGATATCTCGCCGGTTACTATTGTACCTCAAAACCGGCGAAAGAGAAATTTATTTTGCCCGGAAATCGCGAAAAATTCTCGCTCGCAACCGCAAAAGAAACAAGAAATGCCGGTTTTAACGGTTGCGCGTCAAACCGGAGTCGCCCCGACGCCGACGAAAACGCCGAACGTCGGGAAAACTCGCGTCGCGACGTTTCGAGAAGCCGCGACGTTTAGGCAAGCGCCGCCGACTTTAACGCCGACGGCGCGTCGAGCGTTTCCGCTCTTATTTCGTCAAGTTGGCGACCTGTTCCGCCGAAAGCGCCCAAGTGAAAATCCGCGCGCGAACGACCGAGCCCTTGAAGAACGCCGTTCCTTTGCCGTCTTTGCCAATATCGGCGCCGACGCAAAACGCTTGGAGCTTTTCGTCGGTCGGGTGCGTCAGTTTCCCCGACTTTTTCTTGCGGGCGACCTCCTTGCCGTCGACGTAAAGAATCAGCGTTTCGCCGTCGTAAGTCCCGAAAACGTCGTAAAATTTCCCGACTTCGATCGGCGTCGAAAGAATCTCGTATTTCCCGTCGATACTCGCCCAAAATTCGAGCGTTTGGTTCTTGCCGTTGATTTCGAACGCGACGCCGCGTCCCTCGGTGTTGGCGAAGACGTCCGCGACGCCGCTCGAAAACGCGTCGAGCTTGAACTTCGCGGCGATCGTTCCGCGACGCAGTTTCGCATAATCGCGCTTGTCGAACTTAATTTTGAGATAATCGTCTTTGCCGTTGAAGATTCCGCGAACGAACGGGTAAACGGCGAACGTTTGCTTCCCGAAAACTTCGACCGCTTTTTGCGTTTCAAGCCCGTTCGTCGGCGCGTTGACCCAACGGGCTTTGCCGTCGGCGTATTCGACGCGAACGTCGAGCATATTCGCTTCCGGCGCCGCCGCGTTCTTGTCGACCGTTTCGGTCGGGTCGGCCGGCGTCTTAATCTCGATTTCGAGCGACTTATCGCTTTCCTTAAAGAACGGATTCAACGCCGAAACGCGCAGACGGTACGTCGCGTCGTCGTCGAGTTCCGCAAGCTCGACCCGCATCGTCTCCGGCGCGTCGAGGAAGTAATATTCGGACCAAAAACGCTCTTCGCCGAACGGTTTCCAAGCGCCGTCCGCCTCGCGACGTTCTATCGCGACGCGGTACGAGTGAACGACGTCGGCGCAGGTCGCCTGCGGGAACTCGAGCGTCGCGCCGTTCGGAAACGCTTCTTTGCAAACGACTTGCGCGCCGTCCGGCCAAACCGGCTTTTCGGACGTCTTGTAACGCTCGTCGGTGTAAAGATATTCTTCGACGGCGCCCGGTTTCGCGACGACGTAAACGAAGTCGAAAAAGGCGTTCGTCCGCAAGTCGTAAGGCTTTAAAACGACGGAGTTATCGCGGCGAACTTCGACGACGTAAAACTCGGCGGCTTCGCGGTAACCTTTCGGGAATTTGTCGTATTTCCCGCCTTCGCCCCCCATTTCGTAATAGCTGAGCGTCGCCGTGCCGAACGCGGTGAAACGGCCCTGCCAAGCGGAGCGCGGGTCGGCGATCGGATAGTGCGAGTGCCCGGAGAAATTAACGACGTTCGGGTATTTTTGAAGCGGTTCGTAAAGGTCTTTAATGCCCCAGTTATCGTCGCCGCGACTCCCGTAAACGGTCGGCGTAATATGGTAATGTTGGAAGACGAAAATCGGCTTGTTCGGGTCGGCTTGCGACGCGGCGTCAAGCTCCTTGTTTACCCAGTCGAGCGCGTACTTGTAATCGCCGTCGCGACAGGTTCCCTTCTCCGGCGAAATCGCGATGAAGCGGAATCCGTTGACTTCGTAGACTTTATTCGCCGGAAGCTGCATAACCTTTTCCCAGCGTTCCTTTTGCGGCGCCGGGCTGTAGAACTCGTGGTTCCCCATGCAGATAACTTTTTCGGTTCCCGGTTTGACGCATTCGTCGAGCGTCTTTTTGAAGAGCGTAATTTCTTCGTCGTAACCGTGATCGGTCATGTCGCCGGCGACGAGAAGCGCGTCGAATTTCGGGTAATTTTGTTTCGCCGAATAGTCGTACATAAACGCGACGGCTCGTTGAAAACGCTCGCGTTCGGCGCAGTCGGCGTTTTTCTTGAAGTGAATATCGCTCATCGCGGCAAAGCGTAACACGACGTCGTTTTCGGCGGCGTCCGCTGCGGCTTCGTAAGCGGGAAAAACGCGACTCGGAAGGCAAAACGCGAGCGCGCTCAAAGCCCCGCCCTTCAAGACGTCGCGACGAGAAACGGATTTCGAACAAATAGCGGAACGCATACACGACCCCTTTTTTCGTTAACGGTAAAACGTTTAATAAAGCGAATTAAAACAACGAAAACAAAGAACGAAAGACAAGGCGAGCGCCGAAAACGCCGTCCGACGCCCGCCGAAAAATTCAAACGCAAACGCTTGCCGCCGTTACTTTTGCGACAAGTTCGCGACTTGTTCCGCCGTCAAAGCCCAACTGTAAAGGCGGGCCCAAGCGACGCTTCCCTTGAAGAACGTGTTCGGCTTTCCGTCCGGCCCAATATCCGCGCCGACGCAAAACGCTTGCGCTTTCTCGACTTGCGAATGCGTCAAGCGACCTTTGACGTCGAGTCGCGCCGCCTCTTTGCCGTCGACGTAAAGAATCAACGACGCCCCGTCGTAAGTCGCGAACGCGTCGACGTATTTCCCGGTTTCGACCGGCGCGCGCAGGATGCGGTACTGACCGTCGACGCTCGCCCAAAGCGCGAGTTTGCGTTCTTTAGCGTCGACGTTAAAACCGATTCCGCGCCCTTCGGTGTTCGAGAAAATGACGCCGTTGTTCGGCGTAAATTCGTCGAATTTGAAGCGGACGCCGAGCGACGCGTTCGTCAGTTTGGCGTAATCGCGGCGATCGAACTTGATTTTGAACGCGTCGTCGGCGCCGTCGAACGCGGCGGCTTGCGCTCCGTTAAGCGATTCTTCCGCAACGACTTGCGGAGCGCCGAACGTCTCGACCGACTTTTGCGTTTCGAGCGCGTTCGTCGGCGCGTTGACGACTTTCCCGTCGACGAACGAGACGGCGAGCATATTCGCGTCCGGTTTCGGCGCGTTTTTGTCGACCGTGTCGAACGGGTCGACCGGCGTCGAAAACTCGATTTCAAGCGACTTATCGCTCGAGCGCAGGAACGGGTTTTGCGCGAAAATTCGAGCGCGGTACGACGACGCGTCGGCTAAGTCGGCCAACTCGATTTTCAGCGTTTTCGGAACGTTCGAGAAGAAGAAATACGACCAAAAGCATTGCGTTCCAAAGGGTTGGTAGTCGCCGTTTTTGTCGCGCTTCTCAATTTCGACGCGGTACGAGTGAACGACGTCGTCGCAAACCGCTTGCGGAAACTCGAAAACCGCGCCGTTCGGAAGCGTCTCTTTGCAAACGACTTGCGTTCCGTCTTTCCAAACCGGTTTAACCGACGTCTTGTAACGTTCTTCGGTGTAAACGTAACTCTCGACGGCGCCCGGTTTCGCGACGACGTAAGAAATATCGTAAAAGCGTTCGGCGGCCAAGTCGTAAGGCTTCAACACAACGGAATTATCGCGGCGAACTTCGACGATATAGAACTGCGCAACCTCTTCTTTTCCGGCGGGATAGCGTTCGAGCCCGAGCCCTTCGTGTCCCATACACAAATAGCTGAGCGTCCCGTTGTTGAACGCGCTGAAACGCCCCTGCCAAGCGGAGCGCGGGTCGTTGATCGGATAGTGCGAATGCCCGGAGAAGTGAACGACGCGCGGACGTTTGTTCAACGCTTCGTAAGTATCTTTAACGCCCCAGTTATCGGTTCCGCGACCGCCGTAAACCGTCGGCGACACGGGGTAGTGGTGGTGAACGAAAATCGGCTTTTCCGGGTCGGCGGCCTCGGCGTCGGCGAGCGCTTTCTCGAACCAATCGAGCGCGTACAGGTAATCGCCGTTGGCCATCGTGCCCTTTTCCGGCGACAGCGCGATAAATTGGAAGCCCTTCGCCTCGCAAACGTTGTTCGCGGAAACGCCGAACGTCTTTTCCCACAACGGTTTCGAACCGCCCCAAAACTCGTGGTTCCCCATGCAGATACTGAGTTTCGTCTCCGGTTTCAGGCCCTCGTCGAGGCATTTTTTGAACGTTCCGATTTCCTCGATAATCCCGTGGTCGGAAATGTCGCCGGCGACGAGGAGGAGGTCGAACGTCGGGTATTTTTGCTTCGCGGAGTAGTCGTATATAAATTCGAGCGAACGCTTAAATCGAGCGACTTCGCGGCATTTCGGGTCTTTCTTGAAGTGAACGTCGCTCATCGCGGCAAAGCGTAACACGACGTCGTTTTCCGCCGCGTTCGCCGCCGCTTCGTACTTCGCGAGGAGCCGAGAAGGGAGACAAAGGAGACCGGTCGCCGCCGCGGCGCCGCCTAAGAAAGAACGTCGAGTTAAACGGGAAAGACTCTTTTCGGACATTGCGCAAACTCCCGCCGCCGACGCGGTTACGTCGCGGCGCAAATCAAGAGGAACGTTAAAAAACGCAAAAAATTTTTCGCCGACTTCCGGCGCCGCCTCCATTATACCGCGTCGAAAACGCAAAAACAAGAGTGAAAGCGGGATTTTCGAAATTTCGCGCCGATTTTTTTGCGCCCGCCTTTAAGAATAAAGCGCAAGCGCCGCCGTCGCAAGAAAAAGAAACGACGCGACGCCGAAAAATTCGACGCCGCGTCGCTTCTTAATTTTTCGTTCGACGCTCGGTTCGCGACGCGCTCGTTTTACTCGGCGCCGCGAACCGTTCGTCTCAACCTAACTCGTTATCAAAGAACGCGTTTCGCTTCGAGCGCTTGGTCGATGCGTTCGAGGAGATTTTCCAAGTGCGCGCGTTCGTAAGAACCGGCCGGAACGCCGGCTTCGATCGTCGCTTTAACGTCGGCGCGAACGGCGCGCATTTGCATACGAGCCAAGGCGCCGAAGTCGGCGGAACCGGCGGCGGTGGTGGTCGTCGTGGCGAAGTCCGCAAGTCGGCTCAGATAAACGCGTTGCAGGTTGCGGCGCGTCGACGAAATCGTCAGTTTCGGCAGCTCTTGACCGTCTTTGCGATCTTTCGTCGCTTTGGCGGAATCGGCGATTTCCTTGAAGATCGCGGCGCCGAGCGAGTCGATCATTTCCGCGCTCGTGAAGACGTCTTCGCCCGCCGCGACGCGCAGTTCGCCGTCGGCCAAGTGGCTCAGCGTCGTCGCCGAGAGAATGCGGTTCAGGAGCGAGGTTTGCCAAGCCAAAATCGTGCCGTGAACGTCCGTGTCGTAACGATCCGGAATGCTCGAACCCCAGTGATTCCAACGGTTCGGAGCGAGGTAGTTGAACATATTGTCCGGGATTTGGTACGAGTCGACGCCGAACGCTTCTTTGCAGAGGAGTTCCATCGCTTCGCGTTGTTTCGCCGCCGGAGCAACGACGAACGGCGCGCGGGCGTTTTCGTCGCCTTTGAAATCGCGGTTGATCGAGACGCCGCCGATGAAGCGCGCCGCGAACGTCAAACCGTTGTTTTTCCACGACGTCAGCATATTGAAGCGAGCGCGGAGACGGTTGTAGCTTTCGCCGTCTTTAACGATGCGGTCGGTCAGGCCCGGCATCAATTGCGACACGAGTTCGCAACGGACTTTCGCGTATTCGATCGGGTCGGAGCCGAGGTCCCAAACGTTGGCGTAGGGGTCGCAGGTCGAGCCGTAGGTGTCTTCGTCGGTGAGGTAGTTGAGTTCCGGCTTCGTTTGCATCGCGGCCAACTTCTTCAATTCCGGAACTTCCGTTTCGGTCGTTTTGCCCGGGAAGACGCGGTAACCGTATTCGATGACCCAGAAGTCGTAGTCGCCGAGGCGGTACGAGAAGTAGTCGCCTTGCTTTTTGCCCTTCGGCATCACGTTGATCGGCGCATATTCCATAATCGAGCCGACGAAACCTCGGTCGTCCCAAGACTTCGAGTTGATTTCTTCGAGCGAGTGGAGCGCGCTTTGCTTGAAGTTGTGGCGCAGACCGAGCGTATGGCCGACTTCGTGCGTAACGAGCTGTTTCAAGCCTTGCTCGATCATCTTTTTACGTTCGGCTTCGTGTTTCGCTTTATTTTCTTTTTTCGTCGCTTCGGCTTTCGCGGCGGCTTCGGCGGCTTTCTTCGCTTCTTCCGCTTTTTTGGCTTCTTCGGTCTTCGCGGCTTCGGCGGCTTTCGCGGCCTCTTCTTCCGCTTTCTTCTCGGCTTCCCAAGCCTTCTTGATTTCTTCGGCCTTGGCGGCGGCTTCGTTTGCGACGCGCAACGCTTCGTCGGCCTTGGCTTTAGCTTCGTCGACTTTCTTCGTCAGCTCGGCCTTGACGGCTTCGTCGGCTTTGGCGAGTTCTTCGGCGAGCTTCTTCGCTTCTTCTTGCGCTTTCGCGGCGGTTTCGGCGGCCTTGGCGGCGGCTTCTTCCGCGGCTTTCTTCGCGGCTTCTTGCGCTTGGGCGGCGGCTTCGGCGGCCTTGGCGACGGCTTCTTCCGCGGCTTTCTTCGCGGCTTCTTCGGCGGCCTTCGCGGCTTCCGCTTGCGCGGCGGCGTCCTCGGCGGCGGTTTCGTCGGCGATCGCCATCACGTCGAAGAAGGTGTTGGCCAACCCGAATTGTTGCGAATAAAAGAGTTCCGTATCTTCTTCAACAAAGCTCTTACGCGAGTCGTAAGTTCCGTCGGCCATCGCCTTTTTGAACGCTTCCTCGGCGGACGCGCCGGAGAATTTGTCGGCGAGTTCTTGCGGCGAGTAAAGGTCGAACTGACGATTCCAGCTGGAAAGGAACCCGACGGTCAAAACGACGTCGGTGTCGAGGATTTGGCCGGTCATAGGATTGACGCGGCGCGGGCCGATCGCGAAACCGGTTTGCGAAACGCTCCAACGAATCGCGTTGTAATTGACGTCTTCCGGATCCCATTCGTCGTTGTCTTCTTGTTGACGCACTTCGACGGCGTTGTAGAAACCGGCTTGCTCGAACGCGCGGTTCCATTCCAAAATACCGTCGCGCAAGAGTTTGCGATATTGATACGGCGTCGCTTTATCGAGCCAGAAAACGATCGGCTTTTTCGGCAGCGATTTTTCGGCTTCCGGTTCGAGCTTTTCGAGTTGCCAACGGTCGATGTAGCGCTTGAAGTTGCCGTCCGGCGAAAGGTCGCTGACGTCGCAAATCGCCGAGTTGAAGTAACCGACGCGTTCGTCGGCGTAACGCGGTTTGTAGCCGGTATCCTTCAAACGGCTGATCGAATAGTGAATATTGATCGTAACGCCGCGGGTGTCGATAACCGTGTCGCTCGAACCGGGACGACCGCCGTAAGTCGCTTCGACTTCGATTTCGACGTTGTCTTTAAGCCCTTTGATCGACTCCCAACGCGAACGACTGCGGTCGAACGAGAAATTGCCCAACGCTCTAGATTGAACGTTCGCCAACGTGTCGCTCATAAAGAGGCCCGTAACGTCGACGACGTAACCGCCTTGCGGGCCGCGCGCGACGATCGGCAGGCTGAAGACGACGCTGTCGGCGTAAGCGACTTTCAACGCTTCGGTATCCGGGCCCTTGTTCGCGCGGTAACGATAGTTGCGACGCAGGAACTGGATGCGATCGCCGACTTTACGGAAACGCCAAATCATATCGTTGCCGAAGTTCCAAGACTGACCGCCGTAAAGCGCGTCTTCCCCGATCCCGCGAGCGATCGAGATAATCATAATGTAATCGACGTCGAGCGAAGACGGCGTGATTTCCCAGAACAGGTTCTCTTTTTGCGTGTAGGTCGGAATCGGCCCGCCGAGACGCGACGCGTCCGGGGCGACGAGGCCGAAGTCGCGATATTCGGTCGGAGCCGCCGCGAGCGCTTCGTTCGAAACGGTCGTTTCGGTCGCTTCGGTTTCTTCGCCGTTATCCGGCGTCGGCATACTCGTTTCGCTAACGACCGCCGGTTTCGAAACTTCGATCGTCGACGCGTCGTCGGCCCAAGCCGAGGCGCCGGCGCCGAAAATAAGCGCGGCCAATAAAAGGAGATGACGTTTCATGAATAACCTTTCATTACCTAAAATCGTTGGAACGAACAAAAACGTAATAACGCTCGTTTGCCGACTCGCCGCGACGCTAAATTTACCCAAACCGTCAAATTCGTTGCGTAGCGGCGCGCAAAACCGTCCGTTCAGTTTATTCAACCTTCCTATTTTACCGCAACGGCAAAATTTTATCAAGTAATAATTTTAGAAAGTTAGAAAAAATTAAGAATCTTTAACGGAAAAATCGGAAAGAATGCGAACCGTCGATTTTAACGAGCGGAGCGACGACGCCAATTTTAACGCGCGCCCTCGAACGCCGTCCCCTTCGCCGCCCGCCGTTAAACCCAAATTACCAAACGGAAATCAATAAGAACAACAACTATCGAAAATTATTTTTCATTCGCTCGCCTCTTTGAACCGTCGACTTTCCGCCAACGTAATTTCGCCGTCGACAATTTTTCGAACGATTTCGCGATTATTCGCCAAAAAATCGGCGTCGTCGAGCAAACTCGGGAGCGTTCGCCATTCGACGGCGGCGACTTCCTCCGGTTGCGGGCGAAGTTCGACGTTCGGGTCGTCGGAGCGCGCGTCGGCGGCGAACCAAAAGAGCGGCGCGCCGGTCGGCGTTTGGCGTTTTCCAAGGAAGCGTCCGACTTCGACGTCGAGCCCGACTTCTTCGAGAAATTCGCGAGAAACGGCGTCTCGCGGCTCTTCGCCGGGCTCGATCCCCCCTCCGGGAAAGCAAAGCGCGCCGGGAGCGGCGACCGTCGCGGAACGTCGAACGATTAGGAACTCGACGCGTGAAAAATCGAACGGTTCCCCGCTTTTCGTCGAAAACGGCGGTCGAGGAACGATCGCGACCGCGCCGCCTCGTCCGTTTTTCGCCGCGTTTTGTCCGCTATTTCCACTATTTTCACCATTTTCGCTTAATT
>JAZQAP010000122.1:0-2821 GCA_045545275.1 Thermoguttaceae bacterium
GCCGCGGATGACCGGGCTGTGCGGATTGAGGGCGCGTTCGCGGAAGTTGCGGACGGCGTCGAGATCCATCATTTCGCGGACGGTCGATTCCGGCAGTTTTTCCAGTTTGTTAACTTCGTGCGAGGTGCGGAAACCGTCGAACAAGTGGAGGAACGGGATATGGCTGCGGTGCGTGGCGGAGTACGAGATCATCGCCATGTCGTGCGTTTCTTGAACCGTGCCGCCGCAGAGCATGGCCCAGCCGCAGGAACGGGTCGACATCACGTCGGAGTGGTCGCCGAAGATCGAAAGCGCGTGCGAGGCGATGCAACGAGCCGTAACGTGGAAGACGGTCGGCGTTTGTTCGCCGGCGATCTTGAACATGTTCGGAATCATCAGGAGGAGACCTTGCGACGCGGTGAACGTGCAGGTCAGCGCGCCCGCTTGCAACGAACCGTGAACGGCGCCCGCCGCCCCGGCTTCGCTTTGCATTTCAACGACTTGCGGAATCGTGCCGAAGAGATTTTTCTTGCCTTTCGCGGCCCAGTCGTCGGTCAGTTCGCCCATCGTCGACGACGGCGTGATCGGGTAAATGGCCATTACTTCGTTGCAAAGATGCGCGATCATCGCGGCGGCTTCGTTGCCGTCGCACATGACGAAGCGTTTTTCGTCGCTCATTTAAGTCTCCTAGTAAAATATTCGTTCGGGGCGCCTCTATATGGGGCGTCGCAAGGAAGCGCGTCGCGTCGTTTCGCCGAGAGGCAAAAGTCGTCCAAAAACGTCGCGATTCGACGCCGCGCGGGGCGGGCGTGCCCGTCCTATATTTTTTGCTCTCATTCTACCTCCAGTTTCGACTTTTGGCAAGCGGGGGGCGGCGTTACTTTTTTATTTCCGCCGACTTGCCGCGCGAGGAACCGACGTAAGCCGCGCGCTTTGCGCAGAGCGCCTAGTTTAACGTCGTCCAAAAGCGTAAAAGGGCGCGTTTTAAAAAGTTAGGCTTGTCTATTTCGCGTTGGGTTCGTCGCGTAAAAAACGCCCTTTTTTCAGCGCGAGACGGCGCCGAGACGTTGGCGTCGAGAGGGGAGCGGAGAAATTAGCGCGACTCGGTTCGGACGCGGCGCGGGGCGTTGGGACGCGAGAAAAATATTTTTTGCGAAGAAAATTTTGAGAAATTTTTAAAACGTGTTGCTTTTTGGCGTCGGAGGCCTTATAATAAAGGAAACGAGATATTCGAGACGTCAATTTAGGCAAAATGTGAATTAGCTTATTGGGGAGCGCGTCGACAAGCGTCGTCGCGGCGAACGATTTTGAGGACGGTAGGGCGAAGCGGTCGCGACGCGGCGGCGCGTTCGTTCGACCGTCTTTGCGTTTTACTTGGTCGGTCGATTGCGCGACCGAGAGGGCTGCGTCGTTCCGTTTCCCGCTCCCCCTTATTTTAGGAACGTAGAAAGAACGGTGAACGAAATGTTTGAAAGTCGAAACGAACGAACGTCCGAAGCGCGCGCCGCCGAGGAACCGAAAACGCTCCGTCTTCGGAATCAGTTGCTCGCTTGGTGCAAACATATCGCGTCCGAGGCGACGAAAGCGCTCGCTTGGGGGAACCGCAGCGTTCCGGTCGAGGAGTTCTTGCTCGAAGCGTTGGAAGCGTCGTCCCGTGCGTCGAGCGCGGACGCTCGGGAGTTGACGCGGTTGATTTTGAAAGCCGACCTTGTCTTCCAGCTGGCCGAATATTTGGGGAATGAAAAGGAGCCCGAATATCAAGAAGATTTGGAAAAACAATTTCGCGAACAGGAAAACGCCGCCCCCGAACCCGACGACGCGACGGTCGAAGAATTGGCGGCGCAAGGCGAAGAATACGACGCGGCGGCGCGACTCGAACGGCTCGGCGCGGTTCCGTTCGGCTTGCAGGAGACGGTCGTCGACGGGTTGAAGGGCGTCGCGACCTTGACCGCTCGCGCGACGAGTTTGGGCGAACGAACGATCTCGAAACGCGAGTTCGAAGCGCAGGGGATTCGCGCTCGGGCAAAGGAAACGCGGGCTCGCGACGCTAAAGAAAAAGAGGCGAAGGCCGCGTTGATCGCCGAAGCGGATCGAATCGACGCCGAAGTCGAGCGTTGGCGAACGACGCGGCGCGCGGTCGTCGACGGCGTCGTCGAGACGCTCGCGACGTTGGCGCCGGAGTCGACCGACGTCGACGCGTTGACGGACGCGGTCGAGAAGACCGGGCGTTTGGCGGCGTCGGCGTTCGAGTTGGTCGAAGTCGGGACGTTTCTGGAGTATGGAACGCCGGTTCCGACGGTCGTTCGCGCGTCGGCGGCGGGCGGGAAATGCGTTCTCTTTAGCGGCGACGATTTCGACGTTTTGCTCGAGTTGCTCGAACGGGCCGAAATTCGCGATTTGAACGTTTGGACGCGCGGCGAGGCGATCGCGGCGCACTCGTTCCCGGCGTTCAAAAAATTCAAGCGCTTGGCCGGGCATTACGGCGGGTCTTGGCTCGACCAACGTCGGGAATTCGGCGCGTTTCCGGGCGCGATTCTCGCCGCGTCGACTCCCCTTGAAACGCCGGACGAGTCGTATCGCGACTATATCTTTACCGCCGGCGCGACTCGGTTGAACGGCGTCGCCGCGTTGGAGCGCGACGCGTCCGGCAAACTCGACTTCGCGGAGCTGATTCGAGCGGCGGTCGACTCGCCCGGTTTCGCCGAGTCGCGGGGCAAGGGCGCGACCGAAAAGATCGCGGTCGGGTTCGGCGGCGACGGGCTCGACGGAATGATCGACAAGTTGGCCCGAGCGTTCCGACAAGACCGAACGAAGCGCGTTTTCGTCGTCGGCGGCGAGGACG
>JAZQAP010000123.1:0-3682 GCA_045545275.1 Thermoguttaceae bacterium
CCCCGACGAGCTTTTCCGAGCCGCCGCGTTTTTCGACGCCGAACGAGTCGAACGGCTTCCCGCCGAATGAAAACGCTTGAACGTAAAACGTCGCGAAACCGCGCTTTGCGAGTTCCGGCGACTTTACCCAATCGCGCTTCATCTCGTCGTAAATTTCGCGCGATTGCGGAAACGCGGCGGCGTATCGTTTCATTTTTTTGAGCGCTTCGTCGTCGGCGAGCGCGCGAAAGAAGTCGGCGAGTCGACCGTCGGCGTCGTTGTAAACTTCGCGGTTTACCGGTTCGAGCGCGGGCAACATCCCCGCCGAGCCCCCGAACGGCTCGACGTAAACGGGCCGCCCGCGCCGCGCTTCCTCCAAAATCGGCGCGATCTTCGAACGCATTCGGTTTTTAGCGCCGACCCAACAAAACGGGCCGGGCAAGTTTTTCGTCGTCAAATTTTACCTCCTTACAGCGCGGGAACGTCCGCCGGGCGTTCGCCGTCGGGTAAAAAATTCGCGACGATAGGATAACCTTCGTTGCGCCGAAACGCTTCGTTTGCGTCGCGGATTTTCTCGATCAAAGCGGGCGGCAAATTATCGCGCAATACGCTTGCGCCAATTTTTCGCCCGTTTTTCAGTTGGATTATTCGTATTTCCGCTGCGTAGTCGTCGATTAAGTCAAGAACTTCGCCTGTTACCATTGTAAGCCCTCCAAAGAGTTTTTATTAAATCGATTGCGAAACGGTGCTTTTCATCGCTTGGAGCGCGAAAACCGTCGATTTTGTGCGCGACGACGTAAGCGAACGCTTCTCCGATCATCTCGTCTGAATTTTTTCGAGCGTATTCCGACAACAACGCCGGATTTTTGACAACGCGAACCCACGCGGCGTCGACCGTTTCTTGAACGTCTTTCGCCCAAAAAGAATCTTGTCGAAACTCTTGCATAATCGCGTGCGCGAGTTCGTGCCAAAACGAGTGGCGCGGGTTCGGCGTCGAATATTTCCCCTTATTATACAACGTTTGGGCGTTGGTTGTCAAGGAGTCGCCGTCCATATCGGGACGCAATAAAACGGCGTGTTCGTCGGGAACGTAACGCGCGACGGCGGCGGAATCGTCTAAACGTCCCAATTTTTCAATAAGCCCGAACGTCTTTGTTAATTCTTTTACGCGGCCAAGTTCTTCGTTCATAGCTTCCGCAACGTCGGGCGGGAAGTTCGAATAATCCGCGTCGATTTTGTATTTTTCCTTGGCAAACGCGGCGGCCTTTTGTTGCCGCTCTTTGTCTTCTTTCGTCCACTTTCGAAGCGGTTTCGGTTTGCCGTCGTCCTTTTTGCGTCCGAACAAAGGCAAGTCTTGCGACGCTTGCGCTTTCGCGTCGGCGGCGTAGCGTCGCAGAATCGCGGCGGCTTCTTGCGGCGTTCCGGCGATCTTTTGCGCGGCGTAGGCGTTTAAATCGACTTTTTGCTCGGTTTTAAGGTCGATCCAGTCGCGGGAATCGTTCCACGCTTCGACGTATTCGCGGGCCTTCAAAAACGCTTCGCGCCCCAAAATCAGCGACGCCGCGTCGTCGCCGCCGACTTCCGCGATCGCTTTTTCGAGTTCCGGCAACGCTTCGCGGATATTTTTCGCGTCGCGACGGCTCGACCATTCGCGCCAATGTCGCACGTTGTCGCGGGCCGTTTCGTTCGCGCGTTCCTCCGTCAAGTCGCGAACGGCGCGGCGGCGCAAGTCTTCCGCCCACGATTGTTGACGCGGCGTCCCGGAAAGACTCGACAAGTCCAATTCCGGCAAGTCGAGCGGCGGCAAGTCGAACGCGGGCTTAGGTTTCGCGGCGCTTCCCGTCGTTGCGATACGGCGTCGCGCTTCGTTGATCGCCCGCGCCCAAACGGACGGGCCGCCGCGAATCGATCCAATCGCGGGCCGACGGGTTCGCGAACATCTCGGCGGCGACTTCGCGCGTCGCCGCTTCAAACTTCGCCAAAAAGACCGCGTCGCCGCGCTTCTCCATTTCGGCGCGAACGAGGTCTTTTTGCCGCTCGACTTCGGCGTTGTAAACGAAACGACGCTTCGACTTGGCGAGCTCGACCGCTTTTTTGACGCGTTCCGACAACGCGACGGTTTCCCATTTATCGAGCTCTTTTTCGCGCAAGTCGGCGGCCCAAGCGTTTTGTTTCGCGAACCGTCGAAGTCGGGGAGCGGCGAACGGTTAATTTTCGGCGTTTGCGTCGACGTTTCGGGGTATTGTCGGAAGCGGCGGTTTCCTTGGCTTTTCTTTCGCCTCCGCTTCCTCGCGAGCTTTTCGCTTCGTTTCAAGTCGCGTCTTTTCCGCCGCTTGCGCGTCGACGTCGCCGGTTTCGCGAGGTCTTCGAGTTTGAGCTTGCCCGACGTCCAAGGTTCGAAGCGTTTTTCGCGAGACGTTCGGCGAATGGGAAGGCGAGAACGAAGAAAAAATCGACGTTAACTTATCGATGGAAGCGGAGCGTCGGCAGTCGTCGGGAAGTCGGGAAACGCGGCGCAATCCGTTCGTCGCGTCGCGGCGTCGGGAAATTGGGAAACGCGACCGCTTGTCGCGACTCCTTTTCGCAAAACATTGAAGACTTTTTTCGCAAAACGCTTGACTTGGCGAGCGTCGGCGCGTATAATCGGGGTTGGCGGCGTTTTGTCGCGCTTTTGACGTTTGGATTCGCCGATTTTGTTAACCGATTCAAAATCAACAAGTTAAGGAGGAGAAGAAATAAACGCTCCAATGAAAGCGCGGGCGATCGATTCCTTCCCGGCGCCGACGCTCGACGAGATTAAGCGGTTCGAGGCGCGAAACGGCGTCGTTTTGCCGGAGGAATACGTCGCGTTTCTGCTCGCTTCGAACGGCGGGCTCTTTACCGGCGAATACGCGCTTGTCGGGCCGCCGAACGGCGACCGCGTCGACGCGATCGACCTCCTTTACGCCTTGAACGCGCCGTTCGATTTTTGGGATTTGCAAACGGCGGCGCAAGATTGGGAGGCGGACTGTCCGAACGGGCGCGGGTTTTTGCCGGTCGGGCGCGATCCTTACGGAAACGAATATTGTTTGAAGGTTTCCCGCAAACTGTTCGGCGTTTTTGGCGGCGGTCGTAAAAAAACGGGCGTCGTCGGGTTGCGCGAACGCGAAACGGGGGAAATTTGGAAAATCGCCGATTCTTTCGCCGCGTTTCTCGACAATATTTACCAAAGCGACGGCGAGGAGACGTCGCCCGTTTGCCGAATCGTCGAGGAGGGCCGCGTCGACGGATTGAAGGCGCTTCTTGCGCAAAACGCCGTCGATTTCGCCGAAACAAGTCGAAACGGCTTGCCTTTGCTAACGCTTGCCGCTCGGCGCCGACAACCGGAAATCTGCCGCCTCTTAATTGAAGCGGGTTGCGACGTCGATCAAAAGAACGCCGACGGAAAGACGGCGCTTCATTTCGCGGCGAGCGTCGACGTTGCTTAACGCCGCCCGACTTTAAAGCCCGTCCGCCGGCGACGTCGATTAGCGCAAAGATTCGATAAACCGCGCGACGTAAGGGATCGTTTCCAACCGCTCCGCGTCGAGACCGTCGAAGCGGGCGCCGCGTTTAATCAATTCGATCGCGGGACGTTGATATAAAAACTTTGCCCAACCCTCCAAAGGCGTCGCGCCGTCGTTCGAACGCGCTTCGACGTCCGCTCCGGCGTCGATTAAGAGAT
>JAZQAP010000124.1:0-5510 GCA_045545275.1 Thermoguttaceae bacterium
GGTCAACTGCCGGTCGACTTACGGTCAACTGCCGGTCGACGCGGTCAATTCCGCCGCCGACAAGCGTTAAAAAAACCGCGACGCTCTAAACGTCGCGGTCTTTCTATTTATCGTCTTCTCTCAATTAGTCGCGCTTCAACAGCTCCCAAGCCGCTTCGAGCGACTGCGGTATCGACTTCGTTCCGCCGATCGTCGGCATAAAGTTCGAGTCGCCGTTCCAACGCGGCACGATATGCCAATGCAAGTGTCCCGGCAACCCGGCCCCGGCGACGCGCCCCAAGTTCAGCCCGACGTTGAACCCTTCCGCGTTCATTTTGCGCTCGATTTCGCCGACCCAAAACGTCAGCTCCGCCGAAATTTCGCTCCATTCGACCGCCGTCAGCAAATCCAACCGCGCGACGTGCCGCTTCGGCGCGACCAAAAGATGACCGTTATTGTACGGGTATCGATTCAAGAGCGTCAGCGTCGTCTCGGTTCGCCCGATCACGAGCCGCTCCCGCTCCGCGCTTTCGTCGACGACCGCTTGACAAATGAAACACGACGGATCGCCGCCCGGCCAAACCTCCGGCGGAGCCGCCGGTTTCGCGTCGTCGGCGTTCTTAATATACGCCATTCGCCAAGGCGCCCAAAGGATTTCGCGCTTCGTATTCTCTCCCATTTTACCCGTTTCCTCCATTTTAACGTCGTTTCTCCGACCTCCGCTTCCGCCGCGCGACGCCAAACTCGGCGCCAAAATTCAGACGATCTTTTCGTCGGTTCGTCTTTCCGCTTCCGATTTGCGCGCGACTTTATCCGACGTCAATTTTGCGTCGCGACGCTCGGCGCCCGACGGCCATCCTTTTTGTTAATCGTTACAAAAGGCGAAACGTATTGAAATTTTTTGACGGGCGCGCTCGGGACTTTTTCGACGTTCGCCTCGTCCGAGACGAGCGGCGCGACGACGGCGCGATACGGCGACGCGGCGGTCGTCGGCGCGTCGTTCGCTTGACGCGCTTCTTCGTTCGGAGCGTCCGCATTTTCCGCGTCGCTCGCTTCTTCGGTCGGTTCCTCGACGGTTTCCGCGTCGTTTTCGCTCGGCGCTTCGTCGGTTTCGGCGCTCGCGCTCGCGTCGCGCAATCTAAAGGCCCCGTGGTCGGCGCTTTCCTTTTCGGGGGCGGCGGGTTCTTCGTTTCCAACCGCGATTTCCAAAGGAGCCGAAGCGGCTTCCGCCGAAGCGTCGACCGGCGCGGCGGCGGGCGTTTCGGGTTCGACCGCGATCTCAAAAGGAACCGAAGCGTCGTCGGTCGCCTCTTGGGCCGCCGTCGCCTCTTCCGTCAATCCGGAAAAAGAGAAATCGGCGTTCATCGGCGGTTCGAACGCGCCGCCCAAGTTCGCGTCGACCGCTAGCGGCGCGGACGCGTCGGAGACGCGGAGCGCGCTTTGTTCGTTGCGAAGGACGAGTTTGACGCGCCCCTGCTCCGCCGCCTTCGTCGCCGCGGTCAGCTGTTCTTCCGACAACTGAACGCAAACGGTCGAAGCGCGCTCCGCGTCTCCGGTTTCTTGCGAAAAACGCGTCGCGTCCGTAACGCTAAAGACTTCGACGCCCGCGACGATCGTTTCGGTTATCAAACGACGGCGCGGATGCGCGACGCCCGGCGCCGCCGTCGCGCTCTTGTCTTCCTTAACGACCGCCAAGTCGACGACGTCGCCCGGTTTCAGAATCTTTTCAAGTTTTGTCGACTTCAAAAAGTCGCGACCGCCGCCCGCCTTCGTCGCCGTCTGAATCTCCACCGGAACGATCGAATAGCCCGGTTTGATATACGACGTTTCCGGCGTCGCCGTTTCTTCCGCGACGGCGACGTCGAACAAGGAAATCGGCTCGCCCGCTTTTAAATCGCGCGTCGTTATTTCGCCGACCGCGTCGCTAAAACTCAACGTCGGTTCGCGCGGAATCTCCTTCTCCGTCGCCAACGTCAAACGAACGTTTTGCGCCGTCAACTCGGTACCGACCGGAAGGTCGACGTTCGCGACCAAAATCGGCGTCGTTTCGCCCGTTCCCACGACTTCTTCGACCGTCGGCTCCCCTTCGACAAAAAAGATCGACTTAACGCCCAACGCCGCCGCGCCGCCGGTAAGGAGCGCGACAAGCAGCAACAACCACGTTTTCAAATTCATTATTTGTTTCCAAAATTATTCCAACGTTTTCCGGCGACGGCGCGATCGGTCGAACGCGTTCGTCGGCGCTTCCGTTCGTCAAAACCGGTAAAAAAACTATCGACCAAAACGCGGCTCGACTCGCTCAAAAAAGAGCCGTTCCCGCTTTTCCGTCGTTCTAAGCGCCCGCGTCTTCTTCAAAATCCCTTCTTTTTACCCAATCGACCGATTTTACGCCGTCGACGCGTTCGTCGCGTCGACGTTCCCCGCCCGTTTAGCGTCGCCGGCCAAAAGTCGGCAAGGAAAAAGTGAAACTCGGCCAAGAAGAGTCGCCCAACGGCGCGCGACCGCTCGGCGACTTCGATTTTAACGTTTAGTACGCTAAATACAAGCGCGACCAAGAGAAAGCGCGCCGAAAATTTCGGAAAATCGCGTCGATAATCGAACGCGCGCGCCGATTTTACCGATTATACCGACCAAAACTCAAACGCCGCAAGCGTTCGAGCGCCGTTCTTTCGCGTCGATTACTCCGGAATATACGACGCGGTTTCGTCGAGCGATTCGCAGTACCGCGCCAACAAATCGGCGGCGGCGTTCATATCGTCCCAAGACACCATCTCGACCGGCGTGTGCATATAGCGGTTCGGAATCGAAATCAACGCCGTCGCGACGCCCGCTCGGCTGACCTGAATCGCCGCCGCGTCGGTGCCGGTGATGCGGTTTTCGGCGCAGAGCTGATAAGGAATTTCGTTCGCTTCGGCGACGTCGAGGAGCGCGTCGACGAGGCGCATATTCATATTCGGGCCCTTCCCGACCGCCGGGCCGCCGCCGAGTTTGACGTCGCCGCAGATTTTCTTGTCGACGTTCGGGCAGTCGGTCGCGTGCGTTACGTCGATCGCGATCCCGATATGCGGGTCGACGCCGTAAGCGCTCGTTCGGGCGCCGCGCAAACCGACTTCTTCTTGAACGGTCGAAACCGCGAAAACGCCGACTTTCAGCTTGCTCCCGTCGATGCGGCGGAGCGCTTCCATCGCGACCCAAACGCCGGCTTTGTCGTCGGTCGCCGGGGCCGCGACGCGGTTGTTCATCAGTTCGCGGCAGTCGAGCGGAATCGTCCCGCAGTCGCCGACGCGGAGAACGCTTTCGGCCTCCTCTTTATCCTTGGCGCCGATATCGACCCAAAGGTCGGTAACCTTCGGAACGCGCTTGCGCTCGTCTTCCGTCAAGAGGTGAATCGCCTTGCGCCCGATAACGCCCTCGACCGGGCCCTTGCGCCCCCAGAACGTAACGCGAACGCCGACGAGCGTTTGCGGATCCCAGCCGCCGAGCGGAAGGACGTAAACGAAACCGTCCGAATCGATGTAATTGACCGTCAAGCCGATTTGGTCGCAGTGTCCGGCGAACATGACGCGAATCGGAGCGTCCGGATTGCGCGCCGCGACGACGTTCCCGTGAACGTCCGTCGTTATCGAGTCGGCGAAGTCGGCGGCGTACTCGCGGACGACGCGCTGAATTTTCTCCTCGTATCCGGACGGACTCGGCGTTTCAATCAAACGATAAAAAAATTCTTTCGTTTTTTCCATTTTCCCAACCTAATTCTGAAAATTCAACGAAAAAAACGTCGCCGCGACGTCGCGCGCTCGTTTTCGCCGTTGTTGTCGATATTACTTAAGCGCCGTCCGCCGTTTCGGGCTCAACGCTCGAGCGTCGCCGTCGCCTCGCCCGCCTCCGTTTTGGAAAACGACGACGCGGTTTCGTCGACCGGTTTGCGCCGAAAAACGACGAGACATTGATCGTCGACCTGCGGCGCGCCGCCGACGTAATCCAACAAACCGACGATCAACCGTCGCCCCAGCCGTCCGGCGTCGAGCCCGTCCGGATTGCGGAAAAGCTCCGCGACGCCGCGCGCGCCCAAGGCTTGGTCGGCGGCGTTCATCGCGTCCGGGAGTCCGTCGCTCATCAACGCGATCGCCTCGCCGGGCTCGAGTCGGTAAACGGTCTCTTCGTAAGTCGCTTCCGGAACGATTCCGAGCGGAAAACCGTTGCGCCCTTCGCCGATAAACTCGACCGTTCCGTCCGTCTTCGCGACCATCGGATAAAGGTGTCCGGCGTTGTAAACGCGAACCGTTCCGGTCGCCGGTTCGAGAATCGTCAAAACGAACGTAACGAAGCGGTCGCCCCAATGATTTTCCGAATAAACGCGGTTCAGCCGCTTCATCGCGTCGGCGTAACTCTTTTCGAGCAAGAGTCCGTAACGCGCTTCGGACGACAACTTCGCCATTAGGAGCGACGCCGAAATTCCCTTGCCGGACACGTCCCCCAACAACGCGGCGATCTTGCCGTCCGGCAGCGGAACGTAATCGAAATAGTCGCCGCCGACGAACTTCGCGGGGCAATAGTAATCGTAAAACTCGTAATCGTCGACTTTCGGCGGCTCGACCGGCAAAAAGCCGCGCTGCACTTGGTTCGCGACCTCCATTTCGCGCCGCTCCATTTTCTCTTTCAAACGGGCGTCGCGGTAACTTTGGTTCTCCATATAGACCGCGATTTGATTCGCGACGGCGGCGAGCAGCTTCAGCTCGTCTTGTTCGAACCGTCGGCCTCCGGTGCGCGCGTCGATCTGAATAACGCCGAGGAGTTCGTCCGTCGCGACGTCCCAAATCGGCGCCGCCATCACCGAACAAATATGGGAACGGACGATGCTTTCCGACGAATCGAAACGCGAATCCTCGAACGCCGCGTCGGAAACGACCGCCGAACGGGTCGCGACGACGTGTTTGACGATCGCCCGACTAACGCGGAACGGCTCGTCGCTCTCCTCGTCGCGCCTTTTATAATGAACGAGTTTCAAAACGGGGCGCGTCGCCGTCGATTCTTTCGCGTCCGGCGCCAAAACGCAGGCGGCGTCGGCGTTCGGGAAAAGGAGCAAAATATTCGTTAAAAATCGGGGCGTCAAATCGGAAACGTCGTCCGCTTTCCCCAAAATCCGCGCGAAATCGAGCAAAACGCGCACCCGTTCTTCGAGAAGCCGAATTTCCCGTTCGCATTCGCAAGCCGAACGACGCGACGCCGGTAATTCGTCGCAAAACGACGACGAATTCAACGTCAACTGCGACGTAATGTTCGGTCGATCCTGTTCGCCGTCGCGCCAACGCAGGGCGTCGCGCCGCGCCTGAACGGACGGTTTTAGAACGCGGCGAGCGTTCGGCGACTCGGAGTAAAAAACGAGCGTCGCGTCGCCGACTTGAATCGAATCGCGCGAATAAATCCGAGTCGGCTCCGGAATTTTGGCGGCGTTGGCCCAACCGCCGTTGCGTCTCTGCAAATCCTCGACGTAAACGCCGTCGCGCCGCCGCAGAATCCGGACGTGTTCCCGA
>JAZQAP010000125.1:0-4761 GCA_045545275.1 Thermoguttaceae bacterium
CCTACGCCGACGGTAGCCAAATGTTCAGCCAATGCCGTCACCAAGGCAACTGCTGGAACAACGTTAGCGAAACCTTCTACGGCACCAAAGGTATGGGCGGCCCGGGTTGGTTGAACGACCGCGCCGGCAACGAAGTTTGGCGTCTCGATCGCAACAAGCCCGAAAACAAAGTTCCGGGCCCCTACCAATACGAACACCATATGCAAGCCAAATGGATTCGCGAAGGCGTGAAACACAACGACGGTTGGCACGCGGCGAACTCCTCGATGACCTCCAACCTCGGTCGTATGGCCGCTTGCTCCGGGAAAGAACTCACCTGGGACGACGCCGTCAACAAGGGCGCCGACGAATTCCCGTACGACGAAGTCGCCAAGTGGGAAAAAGACCCGAACCTCTTCTGGGAAACGAATCCGCCGGTCATGCCCGACACGACGATGCCGGTTCTCCCGAAAGAAGGCGAAGTCATTTACGAAAACAGCGTTCCGGTTCCGGGTCAATGGAAGTGGCACGTTTGATTTCGGTTTGAAATTAGCCCTAGAAATCGCCGTTTAATCGTTAGCGTTTGAGCGGCGAACGTAAAACGTCGAAGTCGTTTCGCGCGGCTTCGGCGTTTTCGCGTTTCTTGCCGAGCGGCAACAGGTAAGCGACGTAAAGGAAGGGGGAACTGGGAAGAATAGATGGAGTTTAAGGGACGTTAAGTTCGGTTTGCCGCAAAAAAAGGGCGAGCAAGCGAAAAACATCGAAGTCCTTTTGCGCGGCTTCGGCGTTTTCGCGTTTCTTGTCGAGCGGCGCCGAGAAAGCGGGGCCAAGGAAAGGAGAAGCAAGGAAAAGTAGGGGAATTTTAAGGGACGATAAATTAAGTTCCGCAAGAAAAGGGAGCGGCGCGCGGGGGCGATTTTAAGGCGACCAATCGAGACGACGGCGAAAAAGAAAATGCGCGAAAATTCGGAAAGTTCGACGAGAGAGGGGAGACGAAAAGAGCGCTAAAAAAGCCTCCGTCGACCAAAAGAGCGCGTCGACGGAGGCGGAGTTTAACGGTCGCGCCGTTTTTGACGGGAAAACTGCGCGATGTTAAGGAGCGGCGTCAATTTTTCGGGACGCAGCGGTAATAGTAACGGTCGTTCGGCGCGGCGTCGCCGTCGGTCGTGAAACCGCTCCAATCGCCGAACACGTCGATCGCGTCGGCCCATTTGAAGCGGAACGGCGCGATTTTTTCGCCGAATCCGATTGCGGCGCGAGGAATCGCCAACTCGAGTTTGTTCCCCTGAACGCGGTGTTCGACCGGCGTCGTCGGGGCGGACGCGTCGATTCCGGCGGCGTTCGTTTGGGCTAAAACGAGCGACTTGCCGTCCGGCGCCGAAACGACGACGAAATCGTTCCCGTTGCGTCCGGTCGCCGGGTCTTCGTCGACGTCGAGAAGAAGCCGCGTCCAGTTTTCCGCGTCCGGCCCGCCGACGAACGGCTCGCGAGTTTCGACGTAAAAGTAAAGGTTCGCGGCGTCGAACGCAACGCGGGCTTCGGTAAAGTCGTTGCGACCGGAATTGTTGACGTAACGCGTTCCGGCGCCCCAACCGCGGCAGTCGCGACGCGTTTCGTCGTCGATCGTGTCGAAGTAACGCGGCGCGGCGTTCGCCCAGTCGTCGAACTTTCCGTCGATTTTGACGTTCGCGGCGACGGTCGGTTCCTGTCGCGAAACGCCTTTAAAGCGCCGAATATTCGAAATCATTTGATAATAGAACGCGTCGCCGTGCCCGCCTTTCATCGGTTCGATATCGCGGCTAAACTCTTGGTTATATTGGTCGACGAACGAAACCGGGGTCGCGCCGTGGAACGGAGCGTTAATATCGAAGCGACCGGCGATCCATTCGTTCCAGCCGGTGATGAAAATCATTTCCGGGTCGACCTTTAGGGCGCGCTCCCATTGCTCTTGGAAGTTGCGGCCGGTAAAGTCGCAGTCTTCCGGCGCCGGTTCTTTGCCGTTGTGGAAGCTGCGCCCGTAAGCGGTCGGGTTGCTGAGGACGCCGAGCTTGCCGTCGACGGCGTTTTGCGCGACGCCGACGCTCATTTGTTCGATTTCGCCTTGATCGTTGCGGAATTCGTGTTGCGGATACGCTTCGAGCCAGCTCCATTGGTTCGGTTTCGTTTGGCCGACGAAGTAGCTGGGTTGCGGCGCGCGGAAAGTGAAGAAGTCGAGGATTTGTTCCCGTTCGTCCTCTTGAACGCCGACGGCGACGAGCCGAACCGCGTTTTCCGGTTTCCCGTCGCGACGCGCTTCGAGCCAACGAACGCCGGCGCTCGAGCGGACGGCGCTCGCCAATTCCGGATACTTCGCGGCGTCGAATTCGCCCGCGAGCGGAGTCGACCACCAACCGACGCGACCGCCCTTCGGGTTCGTCAGCTCGATCTCGTATTCGCCCGCCGGAAGCGCCTTGTCGAAGCGGACGGCGTTCACCGCGTTGTCTTTCAGCGAAATCGCCGAGCGTTTTTCGACGACGGCGCCGTCTTTATCGCGCAGAACGAAGTCGACGGTCGAGTTGGCGTCTTCCCAAGTCGGCGAGCAAAATTGAACGACGACGAACGGACGGTCGATCGCAAAGCGTTGCGTCAACTTGCTTTCCGGAGCGAGTTGAACCGGTTGGCAGCCGTTCGGATTCAGCGACGAACCGCCGAGGAAATCGGGGTCGGCGAGAATGAGCGGCTTGCCCTTCCAGCGGAACCAAACGTCGGGATAGAAGTTTTGCGAGTAAACGTCGCGCCAAAGTTCGCGAACGACCTTGTCCGGCGCCCAAAACGGACAGAGGAACGCGACCTTCGGAACCTTGTTCCCGGCCTTTTGCATCTCCGAAAAGACTTTGAACAGGGCGCGGTACGATTCCGGATACGTTAATTGGTTCGTAACGTCGAAACAGATAACGTCGACTCCGGCGTCGCCGAGCATTTGCGCGTGTTTGCGGAGGACGCCTTCGTCTTCGCCGACGTAATAGCCGAAAATCGACTCGCCCCAATGGTGCGGAACGTACATTTTCCCCCATTGCGGCGCGTTCGGGTCGTCTTTCGCTTCCGGGTGTTCGGCCAAAATCTTCGAAATGTCGTAAGGCCCGGCGTCGCCGTGTCGCCCGTTCCAAAGGAAGTAAAAAGCGGCGACGAACTTGTCGGGACGCGTCGGCCCGACTTCGTCGAAGGTCGGCGTCGAGCGACCGAGCCCGTCGACGGCGACCCAGCGGTCGCTTTGCGCGGGATTCCAAGGGGCGCCCGGTTTCAACGCGTCGGCGGAGGACGGCTCGGCGGCGAAAAGCGCGGTCGAGCCGAGCGCGGTCGACGCGGCGCAACCGACGAGCAGGCGGCGGAGCGAAGTTTTGCGTTTCATCGTAACGACTCCAAAAATGCGAGAAAGGAGGAAAAATTGGTTGAAAAAACGTCGCGTTCATTATATAATAAGCGGCGCTGGAAAAAAAGGCGTTTTGTCGCGTCGCGGCGAATTTTGGCGGAACCAAACGCGTTTCGGCGGCAAAATCGGTTTAACCGATAAATTTTAACGCTTGCCGACCTTGACGACGTTAAGAAAAAGGGCCGAGCGAGCGGCGAAAAGGCGTTTGAATAATTTTGTTAACGGAACGATATTGTTTTTGAGTCTTGTTATTTTTGAAGGAAGGACGATAATGAAATTTTCGACGAAATCGATGAAAGCGGCGGCGTTGAGCGCGGCGTTGGCGAGCGCGGCGTTTTTCGGAACTTGGAAGGATTTTAACGGTTGCGACGGCTCTTTGAATCGTTGCGTTTTCGCGCAAGAAACTGAAAACGGCGCCGCGAATCAAGAAAAGGTCGAATTTGCGGAAGCGAAGGGCGTTTCGTATTACTCGTCTGAAATTTTGAAAGACGCCGACGATTATCAAAAGTCGCAATGCCGCGTCGATATTTTGTATCCGAAAAAACCCGGTTTCGCGACGATCGTTTGGTTTCACGGCGGCGGTTTGACGGGCGGCGGGAAGTACGTTCCGTCGGCCTTTAAGCGCTTGAAAGCGTTTCAAGAGGGGCGTTTGGCGATCGTCGCGGTCGGTTACCGGTTGTCGCCGAAAGTCCCGTTTCCGGTCTTTATCGAGGACGCGGCGGCGGCGACCGCTTGGACGCTCCGCAACATCGGCGAATACGGCGGCGACCCGAACGCGGTCTTCGTTTCGGGGGGGAGCGCCGGGGGATATTTGACGGCGATGATCGGCGCTTATCCGAAATGGCTGAACGCTCGCGGCGCCGACCGGAGCGAGTTGGCGGGGCTCCTCCCGGTCAGCGGGCAGATGACGACGCACTTTCACGTCAAGGAACTTCTCAAATATCCGGGCGACCAATACAACCCGGTTATCGACGCAAACGCGCCTCTCGGCGGACTTTCGAAAGATTTCCCGCCGACGATGCTGATTCTCGGCGACCGCAAAATCGAATGGAAGTGCCGCGTCGAGGAGAACGAACTGATGGCCGCGTCGTTGAAGGCGTTGGGGGCGCCGTTGGTCGAGTTTTCCGAAAACGCCGGTTTTACGCACGGCATTTCCGGAATGGGGGACGATATTAAACCGGAACTCCTCGCCGAAATCGACGCGTTTATCGTCAAGGCGCTCGCTTTGAAAAAGTCGGCGAAGTAACGGAAATCAACGGGGCCCCGTTCGGACGTCTTCAAACGAGCGTTCGTGCGCCTCCGTTATCGATTTTTTGAATTTAAGAAAAATGACACGGTTTTTGGCTTGCATCCGTCGTACAATATCGCCGCCC
>JAZQAP010000126.1:0-3713 GCA_045545275.1 Thermoguttaceae bacterium
TCCGGATTCTCGGCGTCCGCCGCGCGCCGGTAAAATTCGAACGCCCGCCGCTCGTCGCGCTCGACGCCGAGACCCGTCTCGAACGCGAACCCAACGTCGTAAAGCGCGACGCCGAGACCCGCTTCCGCCGCTCGCAAACTCCAAGCGAACGCTTGTTCCGGGTTCGCCTCGACCCCGCGACCGTCCCGAAACGCGAACGAAACGAAGGAAGCGTCGACCGCCGAACCGAGTTCCGCCCTCCGAAACGCCGCTTCGAACGCTCGTTCGAGCCAATCGCGCTCCGCTTCGGCGTCTTGCGGAACGCCGATTCCGTCCCGATAACAAACGGCGAGCCCTTCGAGCGCCGTCGCGTCGTCGCCGGTTCGCGCTTCCCAAAAGAACGAAAAGGCTCGGTCGCGGTCGCGCTCGACGACGCCTTCGCCGTCGAACAAGATTTCGCCGACGAGCCCGAGCGCCGCCGGACGTTCGTCGAACGCGCCTTGCTCCAACGCTCGAACGCCCCAATCGAACGCCGCTTGAACGTCCGGCGCGACGCCGAGTCCGAGCCGAAAAGCGCGAGCGAGACCCGTTTGCGCGTTCGCGTCGCCCGCTTTCGCGCCGCGCCGTCGGAGTTCGAACGCTCGACTCCAATCGCGTTCGACGCCGCGACCGTCTTCGTAAAGTCGCGCCAACGGTTCGAACGCGGAGACGTCGCCCGCGTCGACAAGCTCTTGTAGACGGCGCGCTTCTTGACGCCAACGAGGCGCGTCGGCAAAATTCGGCGTTTCGAAACAATTCTCGGAAGCGTTCATTAATTTAATTGGAGTCGCGTTAAACGTTAAATGAAAAGAGTCGCAAAAAAAACGGCGGCGACGGCGGACAAACGTCGAAGCGCGTTTTAGAAAAACGGGACGCCGCGTTACGTCCAAAGTTTGCGGTCGAGCGCGCGGTAACCGATCGCTTCGAAGAGGTGCGGCGTTTCGATATTTTCCGCGCCCTCCAAGTCGGCGATCGTTCGAGCGACGCGCAAAATCTTGTCGTGCGCCCGGGCCGAAAAGCCGAATTCGTTCATCGCCGACTCAAGAACGGAGCGTCCGGCGTCGTCGAGTTTCGCCCAGCGTTCGAGTTCGCGACGGCGCATTTGCGCGTTCGTTCGAATCGTCGACCCGGCGTACCGCTTCGCTTGAATCGCTCGCGCTTTCAAGACTTGTTCGCGAACTTCGGCGCTCGACGTTCGCGGCGCGTCGGACGAAAGTTCGAGATAGGAAACCGGCGGCGTCTCGATGTGAATATCGATTCGGTCGAGGAGCGGGCCGCTGACGCGCGCCATATACTTCTCGATCTGCCCGACCGAGCAGCGGCAAGCGCGGCGCGGGTCGTTGCGGTATCCGCAGGGGCAGGGGTTCATCGCCGCGATCAGGACGAAAGCGGCCGGGAACGTTTCGCTCCGAGCGGCGCGCGAGATCGTCGCTTTGCCGTCTTCGAGCGGTTGACGCATCGCTTCGAGCGTCGTTCGGCGGAACTCCGGGAGTTCGTCGAGGAAAAGAACGCCGTTGTGCGCCAAGCTGATTTCGCCGGGCGTCGGCTTCGCTCCGCCTCCGACGGGACCGGGCGCGCTGATCGAGTGGTGCGGTTCGCGGAACGGTCGCGTCGCGACGAGAGGCGCTTCGCCGTTGATTTTCCCAACCGCGCTGTAAATTTGCGTCGTTTCGAGCGCTTCGTCGAGGGTCGGCGGCGGAAGAATCGTCGGGACGCGCTTGGCGAGCATCGTTTTTCCGGTTCCGGGCGGGCCGATCATCAGCATATTATGCGCGCCCGCCGCCGCGATGGTCGCCGCTCGTTTCGCGCTTTCTTGGCCGAGAACGTCGGCGAAATCGACGTCGTATTGCGAAAGCCGCTCGAAAAGCGCGTCGGAAAGGCCCGCCTTCGGTTCGATTTCGAGCGCTCCGCTCAAAAAGCCGACCGCGTCGTTCAAGCGGGAAATCGGGATCGCGTCGATTCCGTCGACGATCGCCGCTTCGTTCGCGTTCGCCGCCGGAACGAGAATTCCGCGCAAACCGGCTCGCGCCGCCGCGAGCGCCGACGCCAAAACGCCCCGACAAGGCCGCGTCGAACCGTCGAGCGCAAGCTCTCCGACGACCGCGTATTCCGCCAAACGCTCCGACGCGAACTGACCCGACGCCGCGATCTCGCCGAGCGAAATCGGCAGGTCGAACGACGCCGCGTGTTTCGGCAAATCCGCCGGCGCCAAATTGACGACAACGTCTCCCGCCGGAACGCCGAATCCGCTGTTCGCGATCGCCAACTTGACGCGGAACGCGCTCTCGCGAACGACCGTTTCCGCCAAGCCGACGATCGTCGTTTTCCCTTCGTCCTCCTTGCTTTTCGCGACGCCGCGCCCCGAAACGTCGACTTCGACCTCGACCGGCGTCGCGGAAACGCCTTGGAGCGAAAACGTTTTAACTTTGATTAACATTGCGAAATTCCTCGCGAAAAGGAAGGCGTTCGGCGGCGAGCGCGGTTGGTCGAGCGGCGCAAAATTTAAGGAACGGGAAGGCGAAAAAGAACGCGCCGCGGAACGGCTCTCGGCAAGGTCGCGGCGCTTTTCGACGTTTCAGTTTTGCGATTCTTGCGACGTTTGCGACTCTTGCGCGTCGGTCGCCCATTCGAAAACGCCGAACTTGCGGAAACGTTGATACCGCTCTTCGACGAGGCGTTCGACCGGGATTTTCGTCAGTTCGCGCAGTTGCGTCCGCAAATATTGTTTCATTCGCAACCCCGCCAAGCGACAGTCGCGGTGCGCGCCGCCGACCGGCTCCTCGATCACGTCGTCGACGACGCCGAATTTAAGGAGGTCTTTCGACGTAAATTTGAGCGCTTCGGCCGCCTTGTCCTTATGTTCGCCGCTCTTCCAAAGGATGCCCGCGCAACCCTCCGGACTGATGACGCTGTAATACGAGAATTCCATCATCGCGACGCGGTCGCCGACGGCGATTCCGATCGCGCCGCCGCTCCCGCCTTCGCCGATGACGACCGCGATAATCGGCGTCGGCAGGGTCGCCATCTCGAACATCGACTCCGCGATCGTCTGCGCGACGCCGCGTTCCTCCGACGCGACGCCGGGATAGGCGCCGGGGGTGTCGACGAAGCAAATCACCGGAAGACCGAATTTCGCCGCCATCCGCATCTTCGCGATCGCCTTGCGGTAACCCTCCGGGTGCGCGCAACCGAAGTTGCATTGAATCCGCTCTTTAGAGTCGCGTCCCTTTTGGTGTCCGATCACCATCGCTTTAAATTCGTCGAGCTTCGCCCAACCGACGCGGATCGCTCGGTCGTCGCCGAACGTTTTGTCGCCGTGCAGCTCGACGAACTCGTCGAATACGAGGTCGATATAGTCGAGCGTTTGCGGACGCTCCGGGTGCCGCGCGACTTCGACCGTTTCCCAAGCGTTCAGGTTCGCGTAAACTTTTTTCGTCAGCTCGGCCAGTCCGAGTCGCAGACGCTGAACCTCTTCTTGAATTTCCGGCGAATCGGCTTTTTTGTGCAACGCTTCGAGGCGCGCTTCCATTTCAAAAATAGGTTGTTCGAACGAAAGGCGTTGTGCGGCGGGCGGCATATCGCGGATCTCCGGGAAACGAAAAATAAGGGAAAATCGGAACGCCGAGTCGCGGTCGCGTCGGCGCGCAAGAACGACGAACGCGGCGGCGACGGGACGGCGTCGAGTTGGTAAAATA
>JAZQAP010000127.1:0-16236 GCA_045545275.1 Thermoguttaceae bacterium
AGAGGAACTGCCGGACGCCCAGCCGACGCGGTTGATCGTCGACGCGTCCCTGAACCGCTTGCTCGCCGAAGGCTTGGCGAAGACGCATATCTTTTTCGACGCGACCGCCAACGAAGACCGCGAAGGATTTTATTGACGCGACCGCCAACAAAGACCGCAAAGGATTTTATTGAGATGAAAAAACAAGAAACGCCCGCTCAACCGCAAATTATTCCCGACGCCGTCGCCGACTTCTTCCCGCGTCCGATCGGAACCGGCAAGCGATCAAAGCGGACGGGCGCGGAGCGACGCTTTTTTCCGTGTTCGCTTGGAACCGTCAAAATAATCGTCGCGCAACCGCCGCCCAATTAACCCGGTTTCACGCTCGATTAAATCTTGCGCGTCCTCTAACGACGGCGCGGCAAAGCGACTGAAAAGCCGGAGCTTTTCGGGCGCCGGCTAGAAACGAGCGTCAAACGCCTTTACCCCAACGCCTCGACGTTCGACGCGTCCAACGCAATCTTCTTTCCGCTCCGATTCCCCCCTTGCGTTCCAACCTCTCGTTTACAATGCGAACGCGAGGGGCCCGCCGTTCTTTAAACTCCGCTTATTGTCGCAAAATCGAAATTGCGGCGTCGCGCAGTCTCTCGGCGGTCGAGATAAAAGGCGGCGCGCGGGAAATTTGACGTCGAAAATAATTCTGGTATAATTGGGCCAAGAAGGGCGTTTCCAGTTTGAGCGAGGAACGTCCGACGACGGCGACGCCATAAGAACCGGAACGGAGCGCGACTAAGATGAGCCGAATACTGTCGAAAAAAGAATTGACGGAAGAGGATATTAAGCGTTTGTACATCACTCCGGCGCTTGAAAGTCGTTGGCCCGCCGACAAAATTACGATGGAAACGCAGATCACCGACGGTCGCGTCGTTTTGAAAGGTTCGAAACCGTTTCGCGATAAGCCGAAGCGCGCGGATTACGTCCTTTATTGGCGGCGCGACTACCCGCTCGCCGTCGTCGAGGCGAAGGACAACACGCATAGCGTTTCGTTCGGTTTGCAGCAGACGCCCACAATAATAGTAAAGGCCTTTTAAGAAAGCCTTGAAAAAAACTTTTTCAAGGCTTTAGGGGAAACAGAACTAGATTTTAAGAAGTTGATTTTATCCTTAGTGCCAGATTTAATTTTAAGGCGCAGAGTGATCGATCATATGAAAAATACGAAAGCCCCCAAAAGCGACGAGCTGTGGCAAAAGATAGAATTTTACCTTTTATCTTTATGGCTACTGTTTGCGCTTTTCTTTTTGTTAACCGTAGACATTCCAATTTCATTAACTCCTAACGCTAAATTTATTGGCGTTTGTTCGTTGTTACGACGAAACTGGTTGGCAATTATCTTCATTTTAATGACATTTGTAAGCGCTACGATTATGTTTAAATTAAACCACAAATTTAAGGGATGTCATCAACCACCGGTAAAAATAACAAAAATAAAGAGTGAAAATTACGAATACCTAGCATTCTTGACAACGTATATTATTCCGTTAATTAGCATCGACTTAAGCCAAACAAGGTATGTAATAGTACTTGGAATTTTATTGTTTGTTATCGGAGCAATTTTCGTAAAAATGGATTTGTATCTAGGAAATCCTACATTGGCATTATTAGGTTACCATCTATATCGCATAGAAACGGAAGAAATTTCATCGTCTGACGGTATTCTGATAATCTCCCGAGATCAATTATCCATTAATTCATTCATAAAATGGATCAAAATAACTGACGTTATATGGGTTGCTAAGGAATATAAATAGAAAAAGATAGAATAGATATGACAGTTGATAAAGTAAAAGCAAAAGTGAATGAGATTTTCTCGAAGGCATATTTGGCGCAAGTGTATCTTGTTCTTAAGTCCGAGAAAGGTTTTGAGTTAAGACTTGCTGATATAGAGGATAAAACCGAACCGGAAATACGTTCAATGTTTTCAGAAGCGGTACGTTCACGGATAAGTCAAAACGATGAATTAAATATATGTAATCTTTCAGACGCCGACGACAGATCTAATGCGTTATTTTACTACAATTATAATGAATATCCTGACGAGTTGTCGGTGTTTAAAAACTTTACAATTACACGAGCCGATAAAGAAGCTCCCAAATTCAATTTCCGTAACGACGATATTTCGTCTCTTTTTGGTTATATTGTTTATTTAGGCTCAATGTCTGACGGCCTGTTACTTTTCAAAAAACATTATCCGATTTGTCTAATCAAAAGAGGAAACTTTGTGTTAAAAATTTGCAATAAAAACGAACGATTTGAAAAGATGAACGAAGATCTTCTTCGTCTCAATGGAGATTTCCAGATTATCCGCTTTGACGATAAGGTTTACGTAGCAGATATCAAGGTGTTAGAAAAAAATATGGGTTTTGAGACATTAATATTCCGAGAGGCGTCGTCTGCAATGGAGGCGATCGACAATCTTAAACTGTTGGAGGATATTCAAGTTCTTAAGGACAGTGCAGAAGAAATCGCCTTTGCAAGAAAGTTGTCAAGAGTGAAAAAAAACTCTCCTATTTTTACTAATAATATTCCTAAAGAAGTTATAGTAGAATTTACCAAAAAAAATCCGGGGCTTAAAGGTGCTTTCAAGTATAGCGAAGACGGACAAACAATACGTCTGGATACCAAAAAATCAAAAGACCTTTTTATAAAACTCTTAAATGACGCCTTTTTACGATCCGAGCTTACCAAGGAGTATTATGAAACAAGGGCCAAAGACAAACTCGTAAATGATTAATTCCAAAGAGAGGCTTATAACTCTCAACGATTACGATTTTATTTTGTCATGTTCCATAATTGGTTAATAATCAATAAGTATTGGAATGCAAAACCACGCGCAACGCGCGGCTATAATCAACAATCTACAATACTACAAAAATATACAATACAACTGAAATCGCCAAAAACAGCGCTAAAATAAGTCGTTTTACTGAAACTGTATCACAGTGCGTTGCCAATGCGTAAATGTTGTTGCGATGTTTATAATGTTTTTATTAAAGGAAACACGTGTGATAAAGGGAACTGTAAAGAGTTGCAATATAACGACAATAGGCGGTTTTAGTTGCGCGGAAAATTATAACCAACCTGGAATCAAAGCGTTAAGAATTTTTCTACGTTCTTGCCAATCGGGAACGAACGTCGTCAACAGGGCGTAAAAATCCTTCGAGTGATTCGGGTAGATTAGGTGGCAAAGCTCGTGAATCGCGACGTACTCGACGCAGAAACGCGGCGCGGCGATTAGACGTTTATTGAACGTTATAACGCCGGTTTTCGCCGAACAGGAGCCCCAACGCGTTTCCATTTCGCGAATCCGGACGGTCGGACGCGGCGCTCCGTATTTACGAACGAGCGGATAATTTTCGGCGACGATTTCGTTAAACGTCTCTCGGCAAAGACGTTCGAAGAAGTCGACGACCAAACGGCGTTTCTTTCCGTAATCGCTCGGGTCGGCGACGGTCAACGTCAAAAACGTACCGTCGCAAGCGATCGCGTCCGGCGAAGTCGGCGCGCCCTGCGCGACGCGAAGTCTTACGCGACGCCCCAAAATATCGAACGACTCGCCGCTTACGTACTTTTTCGGACTCGGCGCGCAACGCGTTTCTTTCGCGAACTCGCGTAGCGCCGCGAGAATATAGTCGCCCTTGCACGCGATAAAACCGTCGACTTCGGCGCCGTCGACCTCCGGACTCGCCGACGCGAAAACGCCGTCGGGATTAACGCGCAAGTTCAAGTTTTTAACGCGCTTGCGTTCAAGACGATAGCGTATCTCTTCCCCCTTAAAGGCGACCGTTCGTAACTCAAATTTGCGCGTCATTATTGCAAACTCCGCGCAAAGGCGACGCTGCGAGCGATTTCGTTCGTTTTACCGCGGTCGTCGTCGGTTAAATCGCCTAACTCGGCGTCTTCGTAACGGTAAAGCACGTCGTCGATCTCTTGCGCAAGACGATCGTTAACCGAGTCGTTTTTGCGCCAGTCGACGCGACGCTGACGGTCGAAAATCTTCGTAATTTCTAGGGCGATTTCCGCGACAAGCTCCGGCGTCGCCGCGTCGCCTTTGGCCTTGATCAACGTCGGCAAAATCGCGCCGTAAATCGCCTGCGCCTCGCGCGAATCTTTAAGTTTCGTCGGATATTCAACTTGCGAACGCCCGGTGCGGTAATCCTCCATAATCGCGCGCATCTTTTCGAGGTATTGCGCGTCGCTAATGATTTTGCCCTTATATTCGTCGAGCGCGTCGGCGACGCGTTTCGAAAAAGCGGCGTAATAAGCCGGATTTTTTTCGCGATTCTCTGTAATGCTTTTCGTCAGCCGATGGGCGATCGCTTCCGCTTTGGCGCGCGGCGACGCAAGTTCGTCTAATTCGCGTTCGAAATCTTCGCGATTCAAAATATCGATTGGCTCCGTAATCAGCTTTAAGTCCTTTACCGACAAGTTTTCGTCGAGCAGGTTCTGCATTAGCGGCTCGTATTCTTTCCAGGCGAGCGCGTCGGCGTAACGGATTTTTACTTCGCGGCGAATTTTTTCAAAGAACTTGAACGCCAATTGACAACGTTCGAGTTCGTCGCCGATTTCGTTCCAAAGCGCGTCGGAACTCAACGCTTTGCGCAACGCTCGTCCAAGGTCGCACAGCCTCTTGTAAAAGCGTTCGCGGGTCCCTTTGTCCTCTAAAAACGTCGCTATTTCCTCGACATCGTTCTTGTTCTTCACCGGCGTAAAAAGCTCTTCCAAGTTCGATAGGGCGCCGCGTAGTTCGCCGGCGACGCTTAAGACGTCGACGACGGCGCCGCGTAAATCCGTTTCGTCGAAGGCGTCCAAGCCGCCGGATCCGGAGTACATATCCATCGCTTTCCCTAAATTCGGCAGCAAACCGCGATAGTCGACGATTAAGCCGAAGTCCTTGCCGTCGCGGAGGCGATTGGCGCGGGCGATCGCTTGCAGTAGGGCGTGTTCCTTCAACTCTTTGTCGAGGTAAATCGTTTGGCAGATCGGCGCGTCGAAGCCGGTAAGCAGTTTTCCGCAAACGATTAAGAGTTCGATATCGCCGTCGCAAAACTTGCGTTTGACGGCGTTTTCATAAGCGTCGGCGTCGCCGTATTCTTCCTTCGTTTTGCGCCAAAAGTCGACGACGAGCTTGTCGGCGGTCGTTAAGTCGGTCGAGTCTTCTCGCTCGTCGGGCGCGGAGATTACGACCGCCGCTTTCACGTCGCTAAATTGTTCGAAACAGCGCAAATACCGAACCGCGTCGCGCTTGTAATTGACGGCTAAGATCGCGCCGAAACCAAGCGGGCGAACGTGTTGCGTAAAATGTCGGTCGACGTCGAGGGCGATTCGCTTGACGCGCGCTTCGGTCGACGTCAGCCGTTTGATCGAACTCCACTTGCGCTTTAAGTCCTCTTTTTGCGCGTCGTTAAGTCGTTTCGTGATTTCGTCGAACCAAAGGTCGATATTCTTTTCGTCGACCTTTTGCTCGACGAAGCGGCCTTCGTAAAAGAGCGGAACGATCGCCTTATCTTCGACGGCTTCTTGAATCGCGTAACGGTGAATCAGCCCGCCGAACTTCTGCTCGGTGTTCTTATTTTTGTCTTTTTTCATTAGCGGCGTGCCGGTGAACCCGACGTAACATCCGTTCGGGAAGACGCGGCGCATTCGGCGCGCCATATCGCCGTAATTGGTGCGGTGGCTTTCGTCGACGAGAACGAAGACGTCGCTCGAATCGTTCAACGCGCCTTGGCGTTCCGCGGCGACAAACTTATTGATGAGACACGTTACGACGTCGTAGCGCGAGTTGTTGACCAACGTTCCAAGATGCGTTCCGCTCGACGCTTGCGCCGGGTTCAAGCGCGTTCGTAAAAACGTTTGCGTAATCTGCGCGTCGAGTTCCTTGCGGTCGGTAACGACGACGATGCGGGGCGAGCGTTTCGCCAACTTCGCTTGGAGGTATTGCGTCAGCATCGCCATCGTGAGGCTTTTTCCGCTCCCTTGCGTGTGCCACACGACGCCGCCGCGCCGACGCCCGTTTTCGTCGCGTTCCTCGATGCGTTTCAAGACGGCTTGGACGGCGAAATACTGTTGGAAACGCGCTATTTTCTTGACGTTACCGTCGAAGAGCGTAAAGAAGCGGACGAGTTCGAAGAGGCGTTCCGGACTGAAAAGCGAGACGATCGCGCAGTCTTGCTCGGTCGGCGTTCGTCCGACGACGCAGCGCCGCAACCGTTCGTCGAGAAACGCGTTATCTTCCTCTTTCCAGACGCTCCAATATTTCGCGGGCGTTCCGGGCGTCGCGTATTTGACGGCGTTTTTGTTCGTCGCCATCGTGATTTGCGTGAACTTGTAGAGTTGCGGGATGTAGTCGTTTCCTTGATCGCGGCAAATCTGCTCGACGCCGTTTTCGACGCGCTCGACCGCCGCTTTGCACTCGACGACGGCGATCGGAATCCCGTTGACGAAAAGGACGAGGTCGGGTCGAGCGACGATTTTCCCGGCTTCGTTAGCGACGGAAAACTCGCGGGTTACGTGGAGCGCGTTCCGTTCGGGGCGTTCCCAATCGATATATTTCAGGTTGCGGCTTTTGGAGCGCCCGTCGACGATTTCGTCGTAAGTTTTCCCGGCGACGAGCGCTTCGTAAACCGCTTTTCCGGAGGCGTTTAAGCCGAGCCCGAGAGGCGCGTCGAGGTCGGCGACCGCTTGGCGAATATTGGCGTCGGAGAAGCGCGGTTTTCCGTTTTTGTCGACGTTGAGTCGCCGCAGTTGCTCGCGCAAAACGTTTTCGAGGAGGACGCGATAGCTTCCGCCGCGTTCTTTTGCGCATTGTTGCGGCGTTAGATACTCGAACCCAAGCTTTTGCAAGAGTTCGAGGGCCTTTTCTTGGCTCGCGTTCGCTTCGGAACAGAGGTCGGCGTCGTAATCGAAATCGCTCGTCGTCATCGTTTTTCGTCGCGTTAAACGTTGTGAAATGGGAAGAAATGCAAGGAACGCAAGGAAAACGTCGAGCGCCGCCGACAAACCGTCGCGACGCTCGAACGCCCGTTACGCCGACCGTCGCCCCGGGGTTACCCGAACGACGCCGGTCAACAGCAGTTGCATCAACGCTTTTTTCTTGCGCTTTTCGAGTTCCAAATCGCGTTGAAGGGCCTCGATTTCGCGGTCGGCGCAGGTCAAAACCTCCGCGATCGCTTGTTGTTCTTGAAGCGTTGGAATTTCAATAACGAACCCCAAGAAATCTTTTTCCGACAGCTCTTTTTGACCAGTGCCATTAGCTAACATTTCGTATTTTTTCAAAAAGTTCTCTTGCGAAATGTAGGCCGCGACAAACTTAACGTTCGCATTGACTACAGAAAAACTCATAATCGCGTTAGAGCAAATACACCCGTCAAACTCGTCGGTTATTACGGCGACGCTACCGTTAAAATAATTTTGTTTGCCGATGATAATTTCGTCTTTTCGGCGGATGTAAAAAGGACGTTTGTCCGCCATTTCACGCGAAGTTTTCGTAAATTCCAATCCTTTAAAATTTAACTTAACGGTAATCTTTCTATATTTCGACGTGTCGTCGACGCGTTTTTTGCATCCTTCTTTTAAAATTTCGCTCAAACGTCGCCGCTTCCACTCGCCGTCGAAGCCGGGGAGGCGCGTTTTGCCGGTTAGGAGGCGTTGCGCTAAAAACGTCTTTTGCCGCCGCTTCTCCGCGAGCCGCCGTTCTTTCAGCGCGATAATTTTGTCCTGCGTCGTTAAAATCTCCGCAATGCGCCGCTGTTCCTCAAGCGGGGGAAGCGGAATGGGCATACGATTCATATCGTCGCTAGTTACGTTCATTCTGTCGCTTCTTACCCCGTAATTTGCAATCCCTTTCATGTAACGATGCCAATACGTGGATAAAAAATAATGCGCCAAGTACTCCGAAAAATACGGCGAATCAGAGATCGGTTTATAAACTGTATAAAGCGGCGACATAATACCGTCGCAATTTCCGTAATATTTGTTAAAGGGGCCGCAAGGAGCCGTTACTGAAATTCGCGGATTGTAAACAAAAAAACCAGGTTTTACTATATAATAACCGTCGGTATTTTCGTCGTTTGCAATCTGTTTGTCAAAAAAGTCTGTTTGGCTTATGATTCCATAAACGGCGGAATTGGTTAGAATATTGCGCACTTCATTTCGCGTATTTTTTTGCGTTGTTTTTTTTAATACGCTATCCAATCGAACGCTTTGCCATTCGTTGGGAAGAATGCCCGCTTTCGTTTTTCGATACCCCACCGGCGCAACTCCGCGACGAATTTGCGCGATTCTCTCTTGTACTTCCGGCTTCATCTTAACCCGCTTTGCGTTTTTGATTTACTTGATTTTTTTCCACTAGTTCGACAATCCTGTATGAATGTTTATAGGCGGAACAATAGTAAAGTATTATCCCGCATACCGTACTAGCTCCGATTATCCAGTGTTTCGCAATAAACGCCATAAGGAATAAAGCTAAACAAAGCGCTATTCTTGTTCGAGAAACCACATATTCACGCGATAATGTTTCAATAATAGGAAACTCCTTCCTTTGCCGATTAAGTTCTACATAATCTTGTGTAAAGGGAATCAACGTAAACTTCCTAAGACAAGTTTCGACAACAACTGAACCAAGCCTGTTTATGAACAACCCCGTTTCATAAGCGACCGCCAGAAAACATATCGTAACTACGATTTCCGGCCCGGCGCTAAGGTTATCCATATAAGGATTTTGCAAAACGACGTCGATTAAGTTGGGAAACATTAGCACGCAAGCGCCAAGAAACACCAATCCGGTTAAGAGCATATTCAAAACGTTGTAAAATGGAACGTTAATTTGCATTAATATTTCTCCAGACCAAGGTAAGCGTTCATACCTCCCGGGGCTACTTCAAACATAATCGAACCGTCCTTACGAGTGGTCAGAGTATGCCGCCAAACACGATCAATATATCCCCCGTTTCCCTCGTAAAGCGACGAGGTGTTACGTTGAGTTTCGTGAATTATCGATTTGTCGGAAACAACGGTAAAGGTCGGATTCACACACTTAAAAAAGTCGCTGCAATATTCTTTTACGCGTCCGTGATGCGGCGCTAAAAGAACTGTCGCGTTCTTTACCTTGTTTTTAATATCGCAGTGTTCCTGGTCTATCATTTTTTGCAAAATAGAACAAGGATTATCGCCGGTAAGCACAAACTTTTTTTGGCAGTAGGTTACGACAATAATAGGCGAAAATGTGTTAAGGTCGTTTTTATTAGTCCAGAACAACGAAGGAGTAATAAGTTCAAAATTTACTCCGCCGTTAGATTCTCGATTGAGCGCAATAGGATTTAAACTATTGCGATAATATTTATTCATATTGTTTGCGCATTCAGCAACAGTCTTGGAATAGAGGGAGGCGCAAGGAGGCGGGGATATGTCAAACGCGCCTGTAGGCCGCCAAAAATGTTCAATGGTGAAATCGCAATGTAATCTAGGAAGGTCATAAATATGATCTTCGTGCGGGTGCGTAACCAATAATTGCGCAATTTTCCTTGTGGTACGGTCTGAATAAAAAGGAAAATATTTATATCGGATATGCTTAGCCACGCTAGCGTTCGCTTTCGAACCGATATCGACTAAAATATGTTGTTGCTTAGGCGTGATAATATGACAGCAACTACCGTGTTCGACGTCGTAAAAAATAATTTTCATCATAATCCCAACTCCTCCAAGTACTTCGCCATTTGCGTTTGCGCTTCTTTTAATTCCGCGTCTATTTCGGCTAGGTTGCGCTTCACTTCGTCGAGGTCGACCGCTTCCTCCTCCTCGAACGTGTCGACGTAACGCGGGATGTTCAAGTTGTAATCGTTTTCGCGGATTTCCTCTTCCGTCGCGACGTAACAGTATTTCGCGACGTTCTTTCGCGCTCGGTATGTCGACGCGATACGCTCGACGTCGGCGTCGCGGAGGTAATTCTGATTTTTCCCCTTCTCAAAATTGCCGTCCGCCGACGCGTCGATAAAAACCACGTCCCTCGTTTCCCGGTTCTTCTTGAACACCAAGACGCACGCCGGTATCCCCGTGCCGTAAAAGAGGTTCGCGGGTAAGCCGATCACCGCGTCCAACACGTTCAATTCCACCAGTTGACGACGTATCCGACCTTCGCTCGCGCCGCGGAAAAGAACGCCGTGGGGCAATACGATCGCCATACGCCCCGTCTTCGCGTGCAAACTTTTCAACATATGCAGGACGAACGCGTAGTCGCCCTTGCTCGACGGGGGAACGCCCAAGTCGAAACGACCGTAAACGTCGAGTTCCGCCGACATTTTGTCCCGCTTTTTCCCCTTCGCGTCGAACCCGGCGTCGGCGAGAAAGCCCGCGTCCCACTTGTCCAAGCTGAACGGCGGGTTCGCGACCGCGACCTGAACTTGCAGCAACGCGTCGTTTTCGACAAATCGCGGGTTCGAAAGCGTGTCGCCCGCCTCGATTTGCGCGTCGTCGACGCCGTGCAGGAACATATTCATCTTGCAGAGCGCCCACGTTTGCGCGTTCAGCTCCTGACCGTAAATCGCGACTTTGCGCGAACCGTCCGGCTCTTGCGGAACCTTCGCGAACGCCTTCAAGAGGAGACCGCCGCTTCCGCACGTCGGGTCGTAAACGCGGTCGTTGACGCTCGGCTCGACCAACTCCGCAAGCAACGCCGAAACTTGACTCGGCGTGAAAAACTCGCCCCCTTTCTTGCCGGCGTCGGACGCAAACTGTTTAATCATATACTCGTAAGCGTCGCCGATAATGTCGCGAGCGTCGAGCCGACTCGGACGGAGATCCAATTCGTTGAAATCTTCCAAGAGGTTGCGGAGCGTCGCGCGCTTTTCCCGAGGTTCGCCGAAGTCGATTTGCGAGTTGAAGTCGATGGCGCGGAAAACGTTGCGCAACTTGGCGCCGTTTTGCTCTTCGATACTCGCCAGCGCGACGTTGATTTTTTCGCCGATTTCCGCGTCGTTGCGGTTCGCGTAAAGATAATCGAACGTCGACGTTTCGTCCAACTTGAACGTTTCGCGCCCCATCGCTCGTTCGACGCGGTCGGGGCGCCCCGGGTATTTCGCTTCCCACTCGGCGCGTTTTTCCTTCCAAGCGTCGTTCAAATATTTTACGAAGAGCATCGTCAGGACGTAATCCTTGTAGCGCGAACTGTCGATTTTGCCGCGAAACGTGTCGCACGCTTTCCATAAAACGGCTTCGATATTGTCTTTAGTCGTCATTTCTCGTTCTTTCTTCTTGGGGTTTATTCTATCGCGTCGCCGCGTCGATTTGTCGCGCTAGACAAGCGTAATATTTTTCTTTTTCGTCCGCAAGTTTCCTTAAAAGCTCGACTTCGCGCCGCGCCAACGCATCGAAGCGGACGACTTCGGCTTGCGTTTCGAGGGAAGGCGGGAAGATTTTCAAGTCGCGCAAACGTTCGAGGGTAATCGCTCCCAACGCGACGCCGACCGAATGGCGCGCCCAATACCTGCCGACTTCCGGCGTGTTTAGAAGCCAAGCGAGGTAACCGGGCAAGACGCGCCGTTCGTCCGGGCGAACGATCGCGCAATTCGACGAAACGAGCAGCCCTTCGTTTTCTTCGGACTCGATCGCGATCGCCGTATAAGGGAGGCTTAGCCGAACGACGACGTCGCCGCGTCGCGTCAAATAGTCCGCGGCGAGGGATTCGCAAGCGCAAAACGCCTCGAGCCGACTCCGATCGACGCGACCGTTCGCGCCCATCGCCCGCAAAGCAAGCGCCTTGTAAAGGAACGGCGTCGTTTTTCGCGTCTCCTCTTTACGAGCGAGGGGTAATCCTGCGCGAACGGTCGCGATTTCTCTTAAAGCGAACATTTTCGTCTTTTCTTTTCGATTTTGACGTTTATAATAATTATCAGAACCACCGTCAGGCGTTACGTTCAATATTATATACCTGTCGCGCAAGATTGTCAAGGGTTTTTTTGTAGCGGGTAAAAAATGACAGAGCGCCCCCTAGCGCAATTTCCCTGACTCCGACCAAGAGCAGCGTTTTTTTAACGCCGACGCGGACGAGACGTAAGAGGCGTTTAAGGACCGCGCAAAACCCGGCGCCTGATTTCCCCAAGACGACGGCGGCGGATAATCCAAAGACAAACGCGGTTGCCGTTTAACCGATTGACGCAACGTTCAAGGAAAGGCGCGTAAATAAAGAAAGTTTGCGCGCTTGGGCGACGCTTCCGCGTTAACGGGGCGACGATTGGGCGTCGTCAAGGACCCAAATTTTCGACGCGACGCAAGGCCCGGGGCGCCGGAGAGCGTCGCGTCGCGAACGAAACCGGACGTCGCGCCGACGACAAGGAAACGTCGACGCTTTGCGAAACGCGCCGTCGAGACGCTCGCGGCGATTGGGGAAAAGCGAAAAATCGGCCCCTCCAAAATCGCGTCAAAAAACGGCGAAATTTTTTTGGACTTTTGAGAAAACGGCGCGACGTCAAAAAGTCGACGTTCGACGCTCCGCTTCGGCGGTCAAACTTTCGTTCCAAGCAAGCGAAAGCGCGCCGCGCAAACGCCGATGTCGGAGCGTCGCTCGAACGGGCGCGACGTCGGCGTCGGCGTTCACTCGTCGTCTTTTTGGCGTTTGCGGCGCGTCGGGCGGTTTTGCGCGGCGAGACGCTTTTCGAAGTCGGAGTCGATTTTTTGCGTTTTGTTGAACGCGTCGTACTCCGCGACGGCTTTCTCCTCCGCTTGACGCTTCGAGATTCGCCCTTTGTCGGGCAGAATCTTGTATTCGCGGAAAGCGAGGAACTTGTCGACGCTCGCGGCGAAGGCTCTGTCGTGAAGGCGTTTTCGCGTTCGATCAGGTCTTCGATATAATCGAAAAAGCTCGAAACCAAGCGTTCGAGCCGCCGAATCTCCGCCTCCGTCAAGTAGTTTTTCGCGACCGTAACGTCCGATTTCAGAATGCGACCGTTCGGCGAGTTCTTCCACGTCGTCAAACCCATATTTTCCTTGGCGCGGTCGGCGTTCGCGTAAACGATTTCGGCGGCGGTCGCTCCGACGATCGCGTAATGGAACTTGTTTTGCACCATTGCGTAAAAGTCGTTGGTAATCGGCGATTTAGGGTCGTAGTCGACGCAGCGCTCGGCGAAAATATCGGTGATCTGCAACCAGATACGACGCTCGCCGGCGCGAATCGAGCGAACGCGTTCGAGTAATTCGCGGAAAAAGTCTTTGCCGAACGCCCGACCGTTTTTGAGCCGTTCGTCGTCGAGCGCGAAACCTTTGATCATAAACTCTTTAAGAACGCCGGTCGCCCAAATGCGAAAGCGCGTCGCTCGGCGCGAGTTGACTCGATACCCGACGGAGATGATCGCGTCGAGGTTGTAAAATTGCGTCGGAATCTTTTGCGTTTTCCCTTCGATGGCGCCGTGTTGAGTGGTTATTTCCAAAATGGAAACAACCACTTTTTCGTCGAGTTCGCCCTCGGCAAAAATATTTTTTAAGTGTTTGCTGACGGCGGGCGGTTGGACGCCGAACAGCTCGGCCATCGCTTTCTGCGTAAGCCAAATAGAATCGTCTTTGACGACGGCGTTTACCGACAAATCTTCTTCGGCGGAGCGGTAAATCAAAAACCGGAAATCGTCTTTCATCGCGCTTCCTCGTTTCGTTGCGTTGGGGGCGGGCCGGAACCGTCGCGACGGCGGCGGACGACGTTATTATATCGAACGGCGCGACTCGAAACAAGGGAGACAAACGCGACCGACGGCCCAAGCGGAGAAAATTTTGCGGCGTTTTGGGCGTTCGTGAAAAACGAGCCGGGTTCGGGGGGCGGCTAATCGACCGCCGACGCGTTCTTTGTCGTTGAGTTTCCAATTAGGTGCGAACGCCCAACGCATCTTGCGTCGTCGCCCGTCCGTTCAAATAACGCAAGCCGCAAAGTCTTCGCCGCTTTTCTTCTTTAACAACGGCGACGTTTTCGGCGCGTCGGGTTTTTCGTTAACGCGCCAAGAACCTTTGCGTCGCACGGCGACTGGAATAGAGCGTTAAACCGATTTAACGCGGTGGGAATTTAGCGTGAAAACGGTTTAACAACGCGTCAAAATCGGTAAAACCGCCCTGATTTCACAAGCGTCGACGTTCTTTCACGCGTTCCGATAATCTTCCGACTTAATCGAGTTTCCCGCGCGTTTCAATCTTTCGGCTTTCGAGTCGCGCTCACTATTGGTCGACGTCGGAACCGCTCGAATCGGCGACGCGGCCCTTCAACTTTTTTTAGCTCGATCGGATATACGGCGGTCGCAACCTTCGACGGCGCGACCATTTGCGACGCGGGCTCCGATACGGCGAGTTTGCAAGAAAGAAAAAAAGAACGGCGAGACCGCTTGCGCAGTCCAGTTTTCGCTCGGCGGCGTTCGGCGTTCCGTTTTTCTCAACGCGAAATATACGAAGCGCGTCGCGAAAGAGACGAGCCTTTACGTCGACGAGTTGGCGGCGGCTCGCGAATTCGACGCTCCGCTCGACCGACGCGTTTTGGCTTGGCTCGAAAATATCGACGACGGACTCCGCGAGCGGCTCGGTCGCGCCGGTTTGATCGCAACCAATAAAAACGTTTCGCTCGGCGAGTTGGTCGAGTTGTATATGGAAGCGGAAAGTTCGTCGATGAAAGCGAACGCGAACGACGGCAAGCGCGTTCGATTTCAGCGCTCGGCGCAACGTCTCGACTTTGCCCAACGGACGTCGCGGCTCGAAGTCGCCGACGTCGTTCCATTTGAAGCGAAGCTCGACGCCGATTTTTCGGAAGCGACGCGCGCCGGAATCTTGAAAGCGACGGCGCGCGTTTACTCGCGGGGCGAGTCGCTCGGCTACGTTTCGAGCAACCCGTTTTCGCAGGTTCCGAAAGGCTCGTTTTCGAACAAAAAAAAGGAGACGTTCGTTACGATGGAGACGTACCGCCGCCTAATCGACGGTTGCGACGACGCGGAGCTTCGCGTTTTGTTGTCGTTCTATCGAATCGGCGGCTTGCGACTTGGCGAGGCGTTCGAAGCGCGTTGGGAAGACGTCGACTGGCGCGCCGAGCGTTTTACCGTTCGGTCGCCGAAGACGGAGCGCGGCGGCAAGGATCGCCGAATTATCCCGTTGTTTCCGGAACTCCGGCGAGAATTAAAGACGTTGCGTTCGGAAAGCCGCGTCGACGATTTTATCGTCGTCCGACGCCGCGACAAGCAAAGCGTTTACAACGCGATCGAAACACTAAAGTCTTTGCGTCGCGCTCGGAATACCGGTTTGGGCGCGTTTGGTTCAAAATTTGCGAGCGAGCCGGTCGAACGAAATTTACCGCGAGTTCAACGAGGTCGCGGAGTCGGAATGGATTGGGCACACCGCTACGACGGCGCGGCGTCATTACTTACATTTGCTCGACGACGATTTTGCCAAGGCCTTGTCGAAGTCGTAAAAAGGTTGCGAAAACGGTTGCGTCGCCTACCGGAACGCGTCGGAATCAATCGAAACCGACCGGAACAAGGCAGGACGCGCAACCGTTTCCGCGTCAACAATTTAAGTCGTAATCCTTTAAGTCGCGACGTTTGCGTCTACCCCCCGAAAAACGCCGTTTAAACGCCCAACGGGAGCGGAAAACGAACTCGCGCGGCGGCGTCTAGCGACCAGCGAACCGGAGCGCCCGGCGGCGCCGACTATTCGGTCGGGACTTCCGGCGTTTCGGCTTCGAGCGCTTCGGTCGCGACCGGCGCTTCGCCTTCGACCGCTTCGACGGCGGCGGGTTCCGCTTTGTCGGCGGCTTGCGCTTTCATCAGGTTGCCGTATCCGACGACGATGGTCGAGTAGAGGAGCGTGAAGATCGCGAAACCGAGGACGAACTTCGTGAAGCGGCTCGTCCCCTTCCATTCGCGAAGCGCGAGGCCCCAAAGGGAGCTGAAGATGATGATCGACGCCATGTGGAGCGTCCAGCTGGAGAATTGGAATTCGCCCATCTTCGTTTCGCCCATCGAGTAGAAGAAGAACTGCATGTACCAAGTGAGCCCGGCCAGTCCGGCGAAGAAGTAGTTCCAAGCCATATTGACGCGGTGCGTTTCCGGTTCGCCTTCTTTACCGGCGTTCGGATTTTTGACGTTCGGGTTCGTGAATTGGTACGCCGTCTTGTTTTTCGCGAGGAGAATACCGCACCAAATCGCGTTCGAGGTCAACCCGCCGAGGAGAACGACGCAAAGTTTCGGG
>JAZQAP010000128.1:0-1694 GCA_045545275.1 Thermoguttaceae bacterium
GGGCGGACGACGTCGCCGGGTTGGGCGTTGCGAATCGCTTCGGCGAGCGAACCGGCGCCGGTCGACGCGTTCGACGTAAAGTAAAGCGTTGACATTGTTTAAACTCCGGAGAAAATAGGGAAAGGGGAACGCGACCGGGGCGGGCTTCGAGACGGCGCGCCAGAATTCCGTCGCGACGCTCTCGATTAGAACGTATTTACGCAATATAGCAATAATAACAAACGTAAAATAAACGATTTGCGCGCCGATTCGGTAAAAAAATTAGGAGTTTGGCGAAAGACGGAAAACGGCGCCTTGTAATTTTAACGAGACCGCGTTATTTCGAACGGTCGAGGCGCGGAGACGCGTTTCGACGGCGCGACGCGACGCGCGTCCGTTCGCGGCGCAATATTTTCGGCGAGATAGCCGAGACCGACGCTTCGGGGCGGCGCGCGGCGAGCGATCCGAACCGCTCCGAGAATATCGCAAGAACGGCGAACGTCGATAAAACGAAAGAAGAACTTAACGTCGTGAAATTCAAGCGAACGATTTTGCGCCTCTTCCGGATAGCGGATAAAAAACGGCGAACGGAAACTTGCGATCCAAGAAATAAAAAAACCTAACTACCGAAAAGACGATAGTTAGGCAAGTGGCTGAAACTGGACTTGAACCGGTGACCTACGGCTTATGAAGCCGCCGCTCTAACCAACTGAGCTATTCAGCCTTTTAACGTCGAAGACGGGAGAGAAAAGCGTTGGGTTTAACTCTCACCCTCTCAACACGCATAATCATATCACGCATTCGGGAAATGTAAAGAGCTTTTTTTAGAATTTTTTTAATTTTTTCCCGAAAAGTAGAGCGAGCGGGGGCAACCGGAAACGAACGCGCTTTGGATGACGTTGCAACTCGTTGAAATAAAAACGGTTGCGGACGGCGCCGAACGCGGAGCGCGAACGGGAAAATTATTCGCGCTCGTCGCCGGCTTCGCCTTTAATTTTAACCGCCGCCGCGCCGCCAAAAAGGCCGGGACGGCATAAGAAACGAGGCTTGCCGTCGAGCAGCCCCAAAAATAACGCGTTCGCCGGAACGTTCGTCGTCAACACGTCGCCCGGTTTGAGGCGCCGCCAAGATTCCGCCGACATTTGGCCTTGTTCGACGACGATCGCAAGGTCGAAGTCGGTTTTCGAAGGGCCGTCGGGGGCGGGGGGCGAAAATCGCGATTCGTCGTCAAGGGACGAAGGGGAGGGGAACGTCGAACGCGACGACGGCGGGCAAGACGCGTTAAAATAGGAGAAGCGCGTTGAATTTGCCGTTCGAGGCGTTTCGCAAAAAGCCGTCGCGTCGATAAGCGAAGCGAGGAAACGCGTCGAAAAGACGACCGTCCAAGGGAAAACGCGCTCGGCGAGGCGAATGGAACGACGTTCCCAATAAAGAAGGGGCGCATCGAGGGCGAACGCGGCGCGTCGCGGCGGTAAAAGAGACGAGACGGGACGCCAAACTTCGACCGACGAGGTCGCGTCGCGGGAAACGAAGGCGGTCGCAAGGGGGGAAAGAGACGCGAAACGGGGGAATTCCGGGGCGAACGCTTCCTCTTCGAACGGCGTCAACGGTTGGCGCGCGTCGGCGTTAAAGTCGACGTAGAACGCTTCGTTCGCGCAAAGCGCCGCGACGTCGAAGCCGAGGGCGGCGTCGAAGAGGAGGCGCAAAGTCGAGGG
>JAZQAP010000129.1:0-2791 GCA_045545275.1 Thermoguttaceae bacterium
GCAAAGACGAGGGCAAAGACGACGGCGAAGGTTCCGGCGACGGCGACGAAGGCGACGACGGCAAAGACGACGGCGAAGGTTCCGGCGACGGCGACGAAGGCGACGAAGGCGACGAAGGCGACGAAGGCGACGAAGGCAAAGACGACGGTAAAGACGACGGCGAAGGTTCCGGCGACGGCGACGACGGCAAAGACGACGGCGAAGGCGACGATATCCCCGAAATCGATCTCGGCGATTTAACCGCTCTTGACGACGAAGACGAAAACGAAGACGGCGGGCTTCCGCTCCTTGCCTAATCCCCCAACTCTCCTTAAGTAAAAAGCGCGCAACCCCGGCAAAACGCCGAGTTTGCGCGCTTTTTTGTTTTGCTTTTCCAAGGTTGCGTTTCGCCGCGTTCCGTTTCCAACGCGGCGCCGCAGCGTCCGATTCTTTCGCTTTAAACGGTTGCGCTCCGACCGGCAAAGCGTCTTTCCTTTCGGAGAACGCGTTCCCGGAAAGCGTCCTTATGCTCGTTCGGCGCCGCGTTTTGTCGTCGCATTTTCTATTTTAACGCCGTTTTTTCGCCTTTGCGTTCCTCCGATTCGTTCGAAGTCGCGCCCGTTAAGGAACCGGAAAACGCGAAAACACCAAGAAACGCCGCCAGCCCGTTCCGCTTCCTTTGCGTTACTTCCGAACGCAAAAGAGCCAAACGGGCTTTTCCTTCGATCTCAACGAAAATCCAACGCTAAACCGACCAACCGTCGTTCGCCGGCCAAGGAGCGCGGCGGGGAAAACGTTGAAAATCGAACTACGTCGCGACGTATGAGCCGAAAAAGACTACTTTTTCTTTTCGACGTGCAGCGTGTGCTTGCGAAGACGCGGGTTGTACTTCTTCAGCTTGAGCTTTTCGCCGCCGGGCTTGCGACGCACGATGTAGTTGTAATCGCCGGTTTCTTCGCAGACGAGGTAAACGGTTTCCGCCTTTTTCTTACTTTTCCCTGCCATGTTTCCAATCCTCTTTTATTGTTCGGCCGTCGCGACGCGACGTCGTTTTTTGACGTTAAACGCTCGACGGATTCCGTCCCGCGTCCTTTTTCCGCTCGTTCGTCGGCTTTTCGCGACGTTTCCGTCGAAACGTCCCTTAAAAAAACCGGATCGCGACGTTTCCGTCGAAACGCCCTTAAAAAACCGGATCGCGACGACTTCGTCGAAACGTCCCTTGTTCCGACGCGTTCGCGTCGAATCGCGGGAAAAGCGGAAAAAGGTCGGCGTTAGACGCGTCGACGCTTTCGGTTTATTATACCCCCGAAATTGCAACCAACAACGCCCCCCGACGCAAAAAAAGTCGTTTTTTTCACATTTTTTTAAAAACCCCGTCTTTTTGTTAAATTACAACGTTTAAAAAGTTTAGACAAAAGCGGCCTAAATTTTCCTATTTCGCCCATTTCAACCAGACATCCTATTTTACTTAATCGTTCTCAACGCCGCTTCCGTCTCTTCCATTTAGATAGACTTTGCGAAAAAATCGAGAAAAAACCGTTAAAAAATTGCGAAAAAGACTAAAAAACTCTCGAAAACCGCGAACAAAAATGTTAAAATAACGTCGTTCCGCTTGTTTTTTCCCTTAGTTATTTACCTTCGTCGCGCCATGACCGATCCTCGCCGTTCCGCGCCCGCCGAAAACGCCGAAAAAAACCGCGTTCCCTTTTCCGTTCCGGCGCCCGTCGACGCGGAAAAACCCCTCCCGCTTCCGCCGCGTCCCGCCCCGAACAAAACGCCTCTTTTCGTCTCGACGCACGCCGACGCCGAACGCCCGATTCCGATTCCCGAACGAAAAGCGAAAACGGCTCTTTTCGTCCCGACGCGCACCGATTCCGAACGGCCGATTCCGATTCCGTCGCGGCGCGACGCCCCTTCCGCGCCCGCGGCGGCGTCCCCGCCCGTCGCTTCGTCGAGCGCGCCCGCGGCGGCGTCCCCGCCCGTCGTTTCGTCGAGCGCGCCGCCGACCGTTCTCGTCGCCGTCCCCGGCGCCGCGCCCATTCCGCTAGCGACGGTCGACGGTTCGACCGTTCTCGTCGCGACCGTTCCCGTTCCCGCCGCGGCGACGACGACCGCCCCCGCGTCGAGCGTTCTCCCGCCCGCGACGACCGCCCCCGCGACGAGCGTTCTCCCGCCCGCGACGACCGCCCCCGCGCCGCGTCCCGAAACGCCGGAATCCGAAACGATCCCGACGCCTAAACGAGGTTGGTTCCGTCGTCGACGCGAAAAAACGCCGCCTCCCGAAACAACCGCGCCGGTCGCGCTCGCCGCGTCGCCTCTCGCCGCGCCTCGCCCGAGCGCGCCCGACGAAACGGACGACGAACTCGACTTCCTTCGCCAGCCGTCTTTTTTCGAAAAAGCGTTCGACGACGCGCCCGGTTGGCTCGCCAGCGCCGTCGTTCACCTGCTTCTCCTCGTTTTCCTCGGTTTGCTCGTCATTAAAGTCGACTTGCCGAACCCGATGCAATTCGTTTCCCAACCCGGAATGAGCGACGAATTCGTTTTCGACGAAGTCTTCGACGACGCGATCGAAAACGCCGAAAACGAAGAAGTCGAGTTCGAAACGTCGGCGGAAGATTTTGCGGAATCGGAAAACATCGCCGAAATCACCGAAGTTTCCGATTACGACGATCCGACGAGCGCGCCCCTTTCCCTCGCCGACGATTCCTTGACGTCCGAAAGCCTCGCCGCCGACGTCGATTCGCTTCTCGGTTCGCTGACCGGCGACGAACTCTCCGGTCGCGGCGCGAACAAAGCGGCGGCGCTCGCGTCC
>JAZQAP010000130.1:0-6695 GCA_045545275.1 Thermoguttaceae bacterium
CTGTCGGGTATCGCGAACTCGACGCCGTGTTGCGCGGGGAAATGGAACTCGACGCCGCGCTCGACAAGATTAAGCAAGCGACGCGGAATTTTGCGAAACGACAGGAGACTTGGTTCCGCTCGCTGACGGCGTCCGGGGCGCGCCGGGTCGCCGTCGACGGTCGAGAACGCGCCGAAATTCGGGACGAAATCGTCGCCGCGATTCGAGCGACGCTCGCCGAAAACGCCGCTCGTTAACCGAACGAAGGAAAACGCCTCCGTAAAAACGACAAGACAGACAAGATAGGCGAAGTAGGGAAACGCTCAACCGCCGAGCGGCGCGACAAATTCGAATTTTCGGTTCGTTTCGAGCTCGACGAGTTCAAGTTTGAAGACCGTTTGTTTTTTAGCGTTTTCGGACGCGTCGCCGTTTTGCGCGGCGGAAACGTTGGCGCCGTCGGTCGGAACGACGCCCTTTTCAACGTAACCGGCCAGCAGATAGTCGACCGGTTCGCCGAGCGCGGCGACGAACTTTTTGCGTTCGGCCGGAATGAAGAGGTTGTTGGCGCGAACGTCGCTTTCCTTCAACGCGGCTTGAACGGCGCTCTTTTCGAGAAGTCGGAAAGAGGAACCGGTTTCGATCTGTTGGCGCGCCGCTTCGGAGAGGCCGCTTTGATCGCCTTTTCCGGAGACGCCGAGGAAACAAAGCGTCGCGTTTTGTTTCCCGTTGAGGACGGTTAAGCGTTGCAACTCTTGAAGCGCTTCCGACGTCGCTTTTTCGACCGCCGGAGACGAAACCGCCGCGACGGCTTCCGAATCGTTCTTGCCGCCGAAGCAACCGACGGAAAGCGTCGAGGAAAGAGCGGCGAGAAGGAGACAAAAAGCGACGACGCGCCGCTTCGACGACGAAGACTCGACGGCGACGGCTGTCGGCGAGTTAAACGAACGAAGACGGAAAAACGACATGGAACGGCTCCGAGTTTAACGGTTGGAGGAAACGCGCGCTTTTGAAAACAAACGGTCGACTTGACTTTTCTAACGATTCGGCTTAGAATAAGGCCGACGGCGGCGCAAAACGTCGCGATTACGACTTTTTTTAACGAACGGCGCAAGACCGACTTTCGATTATTTTGTTTGGGAGCTTGGAACGATCGCGAAATGCCGCAACTGCTGAAATTTTTGCGTTATTTTTTCTTGGGGCGCGCCCAGCGGGTTTTCTGCGCGCAAGCGTTGACGGGGCTTTTGCTCTTGGGATTTGGCGCGAGCGTTTGGACGTCGTTGCGAACGGAAATTTACGAACAAGACGTTTATGTCGTTAAAGAGAGCGATTTTTGCGTTTGGGATCCGCCGGTTTGGATTTCCGACCGTTTTATCGCCGAAGCGTTGGAGCTGCGCGCGCCGGAGGCTCGAACCGAGGAGCTTAACTCGCTCGATCCGGAGTTGGTCGACAATCTTTTGATCGCGTTCGAATCGCATCCTTGGGTTGAGAAGGTCGAATCGATCGAAGTGCGTTTTCCTGCGCGCGTCGACGTTAAATTGAAATTTCGGGAGCCGGTCGCGGCGATCGACCCGACGGCGGCGTCGGCGGTCGATTTGAGCGATTCGGCGACTCCGACTTTTAGCGCCGATTGGAAAGACGGCGGTGAAAATGGGAGAAACGGGGGAGAAGAAGAAAATATAGGGAACGGAGAAAACGGCGAAAAGAACGCGGCGAGTCGAACGGGAGAAAAATATATCGTCGACGCGAAGGGGTATCGCCTCCCGGACGAGTATTTCCGAAACAATCCGACCGCTTATCGCGATTTTCCGGTCGTCTTGGGGATTCGGTCGACTCCGGTTTCCGGATTTGGGCAGTGCGTCGATCCTTTGGTGATCGAGGCGGCGGCGCTCGCGCGGTTTTTGGCGGAACGGAAGGCGTTCGAGACGCTGGGAATCGACCGCATTGTCGTCGCGAAAATAAAAGGCGAGACGAACGGGTTTTATCGTTTGAAAACGAAAGGGAACGCCGTCGTCCGTTGGGGGCGGTTTGAGGCGGATAAGTCGAACGAAAGCGCGACGGGCGCGTCCGGCGACGAAACGTCGGCGCTTCAAGAGGCGAAAATCGAGAAACTGCTGCAATTGGCGGCGAAATATTCGTCGTTGGAAGCGGCGCCGACGGACGCGAACGGCGAACTCGATTTGACCGTTCCGGTTCCGAACGAAAACGGCGGAAGAGGCGCGGCCTTCGACGAAGTCGAAAGCAACGGCGAAAATTAACGACGGCGGGCGGCGAATCGCCGAGAAAACGCGGCGTCGAGCAAGATAAAAGCGTTTGGAGCGCGCCGACGCTAAATAACGGATTCCGTCGCCGGGCCGGACGACGTTAGAACGCGAGAGAACCGCAAGAAACGACGAACGCCGCCCGAAAACCGGAGCGGCGCGTCCGAAAAGACGACGCAAACGAACGATCGTTCGGCAAACCGCGCGAAAAAGGCTTCGACCGACGAAAGCGTTTGCTCCGAACGCCGAGAAACGAACGCTCGGAAGAAAAGCGAAAACGCTCGATTATTCGAACGAATCGAACATACGACCGAGCGCGATTTCGAATTTCTCGTCGGAGTAATAGGTTCCGGCGGCGATTTCCGAACGAATGCGGTTGACGAGGTCGAGGCGAATTTCGGAAGCGTTGAAAGCCGCGGCGTTCGCGCCTTGGGCGGCTTCGGCTTGTTGGGCCGAAATTTGCATTTCGTCGCGTTGAGCGACGTTCGATTTCGTTTCGACTCCGGTTTCGCGTTTCAGCATTTCGGCTCGACGCGGCGCCGCGACGCCTTGCGTACCGTGAATTCCGTAAATATTCATTTTATGTTCTCCTGAATAAATCTTATCAGAAGTTGTCTGCAATCTTCGCGCCGCGACGCCCTTCCTTGAGCGTCGACGAACCGCCGACGTTAAACGTCGTCGCCCGCCGCGCCGTCGAACGTTCCGCTCGTTCCGCCTTTATAAAGGAGCGGGAAACGAGGGAATCGGCTCGCGCTTTCCTTGACGGCGCGTTCAACCGCCGTTCTTTAAGGAAAACGGAAAATCGGGAGGCGAAAGGCTTCGTTCGCGTCGTTTTCTCTTGCTAAGAGTATCGACGAAACGCCGAGCGAACTTGAGTCTTTCCGCGTTCTCGACCGCATTTTGTCGCGTTTGCTTGACGTCGTCGCGTCGGTGGAACGCGCGGCGTCGGGCGACGATCCGAACGCGTCGTCGGCAAAACGCCTCGGCGCGCAAGACCGTATGATTCCTATTATGCCAAAACGAGCGCAATTCGACAATAGCGATCGGGCGAAAAAGCGAGATTTTCGAAAATTTTTCTCGACTTTTTCCCAACGCGGTAAAAACGCCGCGACTTGGATAAAATGGTGGAAATAGGTAAAAGGAGCGCGTCGACGGCGAAAAATCGCCAACCGGACGCGGAACGCTTCAAGCGTTAAACGACGCGACGCGGAAGCGAAAAATCGCGCCGCGTCGTTTGTGTTCGTTTTCAGTTCATAAAATGCCGTTCGACGAAGCCGACGTCGGGCGTTTCGTTGGCAAATTGGGGGCTTTTGAGGATTTTTAACAAGCCCGGGACGGAGGTTTTGATTCCGTCGACCTGAAATTCTTCGAGCGCGCGAATCATCGTCGCCAAGCCTTCTTCGCGGGTTTGACGGCAAACGAGGAGCTTGCCGATCATCGAGTCGTAATGCGGACCGACGGTGTAACCCGGGTAGACGTGCGAGTCGAAACGGACGCCGAAGCCGCCGGGGACGATCATATTCTCGATTTTGCCGGGGCAGGGGCGGAAGTTGCGCTCCGAATCCTCCGCGTTGATTCGGCATTCCATCGCGAAGCCGAGGTGCGGAACGTCCTTTTGCTCGAACGTCAGTTTTTCGCCCGCCGCGACGCGAATCTGCCATTGGACGAGGTCGATACCGGTCGCCATCTCCGTTACCGGGTGCTCGACTTGGATGCGCGCGTTCATTTCGATAAAGTAGAAGTCGCCGTTTTTGTCGACGATGAACTCGACCGTTCCGGCGTTCGTGTAACCGGCGGTTTTCGCGAGGCGCGCGGCGGCTTCGCAAAGTTCGCGGCGGCGTTCGAGCGAGAGCGCGGGCGCCGGGGTCAGTTCGACAAGTTTTTGACGACGGCGTTGAATCGAGCAGTCGCGCTCCCAAAGGTGAACGACGTTCCCGAAATTGTCGGCGAGAATTTGCGCTTCGACGTGCCGCGGATTTTCGATCAGCTTTTCGATATAAACCGCGCCGTTGCCGAAGTTGGCCGCCGCTTCTTGCGCCGCTTCTTGGAGCGCGATTTTGAGTTGCGCGTCGTCGTAAGCGGGACGAATGCCGCGTCCGCCGCCTCCCGCCGTCGCTTTGACGAGAACCGGATAGCCGATTTTGCGAGCGACTTCGAGCCCTTGCGCTTCCGACTCGATCAAGCCGTCGCTGCCGGGAACGGTCGGAACGTCGCAGGCTTTCGCCAAGGCGCGCGCGGAGTTTTTGTCGCCGAGCCGTTCCATCGCTTCGACGCTCGGGCCGATGAACTCGAATCCGCAACTGCGGCAAATTTCGGCGAAATGAGCGTTTTCGGAGAGGAAGCCGTAACCGGGGTGAATCGCGTTCGCTCCGACCAACTCGGCGGCGCTGATGACGCGGTCGATTTTGAGGTAGCTTTGGTTCGTCGGAGCGGGCCCGATGCAGACGGCGCGGTCGGCGAGTTTCAAATAACGGGCGTCGCGGTCGGCTTCGCTGTAGACGGCGACCGATTCGACGCCGAGTTCGCGACAAGCTCGGATAACGCGGAGCGCGATTTCGCCCCGATTGGCGATAAGAATGCGTTTAAACATAACAAAAATCAATCCTTGACGTCGGGAACGCGACGCGTTGCGGGCGGGAAGCGAAGAACGAACCGTCGGCGTTCCTCGACGCGACGAACAAACGCGTCGAATCGTCGGGGAACGCGAGCGCAAACGCTTTTCGAAAAAAGCGGCAAACGGGACTAACCGCGAACGTCGACCTTGAACAACGGGGCGCCGAATTCGACCGGGTCGCCGTTTTTGACGAGAACCGCGACGATTTTGCCGGAAATTTCCGCTTGAATTTCGTTGAAAACCTTCATCGCTTCGAGGATGCAGACCGTTTTTTCCGGGCCGACGACGTCGCCGACTTGAACGAACGGCGCTGCTTTCGGGCTCGGCGAAGCGTAAAAGGTGCCGACCATCGGCGAGTCGATCGTCTTAATAAATTTCGCGTCGGCGTCTTCGGCGAACGCTTTCGAAACGCTCGGCGCGGCGACGGCGGGCGCGGCGCTCGGCGCGGGCGCGGCGACCGGAACGACCGCCGGAATCGCGTCGACGACCGGAGCGATCGCGCCGCGGCGCAGCTTCAAACGAGCGTCGCCTTGTTCCCAATCGAGTTCCGAAACGTTGTTTTCCTTCATCAACTCGACGAGGAAACGAACGCCTTCGAGGGTGAAAACGCCGTCTTGCGGAGCGTTTTGCGAAGGAGTTTTCTTTTCTTTCTTTTCTTTTTCGGCCATTTTACGCGGCTTTCCTATTTTAACGTTGCGGAAACAAATCGGTTCAATTTTGCGAAGTCTTGAAGAACGGCGACGTCCGCCCAGCGCCCGTCTTCCTCGAAGAGGCGGGCCGAAGCGGCGACGGTCGTCGGACTCGTTTCGACGAAAATTTTGCCGCCGCTTTTCAAATAATCGGGCGCCGTCGCGACGATACGAGCGACGATTTCGACGCCGGTTGCGCCCCCGAGGAGCGCGAGTTTCGGTTCGAAGTCGCGAACCGTCGGCTCCAATTCGGCGTACTCCGACGCGGAGACGTAAGGCGGGTTGCTAACGATAACGTCGAAACGTCGCTCCGGTTTCAGCGCGGAGAAAAGGTCGGATTCGACGGACTCGACGCGGTCGGCGATTCCGTTCTTCTCGGCGTTGCGACGAGCGACGGCCAACGCGGCGGGGGAAATGTCGAGCGCCGTCAAGCGAGCGTTCGGCAAGTTTTTCGCCAACGCGATCGCGACGCAACCGCTTCCGGTGCCGACGTCGCAAAGATTCCAAACGCGCCCGGCGTCGAACGTTCCGGCTTCGCGCGCCGTTTTGTCCGTCTTTTTGACGAGTTCGACCGCCTCTAAAACGAGCTGCTCCGTCTCCGGACGCGGAATCAACACGTCGCGGTTCGTTTCGAAGTCGAGCGAGTAAAATTCCTTTTTCCCGACGAGGTGCGCGACCGGTTCGCCCGCGCCGCGCCGCTTCACCAACGAACGAAAGAGCGCGCGTTCGTCGTCGTTCGGGACGGAATCGTAATTAACGTACAGATTGACGCGAGTCGTTTTGAGCGCGAAGGCCAAGAGAATTTCGGCTTCCAAACGGGGCGAGTCGGCGCCTTTTTCGGTGAAAAAGTTCGTCGTCCATTCGAGCAAACGCCGCGTCGTCCAGGTTTCGCCTTGCGACATTTTCGACTCCTTCGAAAATTTTCAACGCCGCCGCGTCCGCTGAAAAGCGCGGACGCCAACGCAAAGGAACGGCGGTTAAATCGGTTAAAACGGCAAGGAGCGCGATTATTCGATCGTGCCGAACGAGTTGCGCAGGTCTTGACGTTCGTAATCGAGGAGACCTTCGATCACCGAGGAGAGGTCGCCGCCGAGAATGACGTCCAATTTGTACAACGTCAACCCGATGCGGTGGTCGGTAACGCGGTTTTCCGGG
>JAZQAP010000131.1:0-5349 GCA_045545275.1 Thermoguttaceae bacterium
AACGCGGAGGAAAACGACGCGAAAACGTTTGCGATCGCGAAAAAGACGGCGTCGAAGCGTTCGCAAGCCGTCGTTCCGGGCCTTTGGGAAGAAGCGCGCCGCTCCCAAGCCGACGCGGCGGCGAAAAAACGCGTCGAGCCGGCGTTAAAATCGATAAAATTGTTGAAAACGTTGGAATTCGACAAGTCGACCCTCGAAGCGAAAGAATTTCCGTTCCCGAGACGTCCGCGCACCTATCGTTCGAGCGACCCGCCGCGCCGCTTCGACGATCCGCGTAAAGAGTAACGCCGCAACACGGCGATCGCGTCCAACAATTTTCAAACGACGTCGCGTTTATTAAAAACGCGGCGTCGTTTGAAAAACAAGCGAAAAATAAAATGTCCGCGGGATTATAGAAACGTTAAATAAAAAACGACGCGTCAAACCGACGCGCCGAAGATAATTTAGAAAAAATAAGGAAATAGAACGGGATCAGACGTCGATATGCGGCGCGACGGTTTCCAGCAGGAGTCGAACGGCGTCCATATCGAAACGGTCTTGCGCGTCGCGGACGCCGGCTTCTAAATCGAGATAAACGCAAGCGGAACCGGCGGCCTCTCGAATACGCGGGATTTGCTCTTCGATATTGGCTAAGCTCAAACCGCCGGCGTAACCGCAATAGTCGCCCTTGGGAGCCTGCCAACGGTCGGGCGTTATCCCTTGACCGCCGGACGCGTCGTAAAGGAACGCGACGTCGAGGCCGTTCGCGCGGAGCGTTTCGCCGATTTCTTCGTTGATCGCCTTGCCGTTCAGTTGAACGATGAACTGCGGCGCCGGGCGCAACTTGCGGAGAACGCGAGGAAGCGTCGGCAGGGCCGCCTCGACCTTGCGGTAATTGGCGTTCAGCTGTATTCGTTGGAAACTTGGGAGCAATGGAAGAATCTCCGACAACTCGTCCCGCTCGTCGCGGATTAACGACGCGACGGCGGCGCCGCAAAGGTGAAGCGAAAGACGCAACGGCGAGCCGGTCGAGCGGGCGCGCTCGACGGAAATTTCGGTCAGTTCGCGAATCCAAGCGACCGTCGGGAAACGACGGAACGGCTCGAGCGGACGACCGTATAAAATCGACCATTCGACGAACGGATAAAGGTCGCTTAACGAGGCGAGTTCTTGCGGGCAAACCGCTTCGTCCGGGCCCGCGATGGAAAGTCGGTTAATAGGCATTGCTGTTTTTTTCCGTATCGTTCATTGAAAATTTAAACTTTTCCGGTCGTTCGGCGCGCGTCGCAAGGAAACGGGCGCCCTTGGGCGGCGCTTTATTACTTATAAGAGGAGGAAAAGAGAAAAATTTAACGAATTTTTTAAAAATAAAGCGAGAGATTTTGGGAGAGAAAGAACGGCGACGGCGAAAATTTCGCGCAAATAAATTGAAAAAACCGCTCGGGAAACGCGGCGGCGCTCGGCGCTTTCGTTTTAGAGACGAGCGCGAAAAATAAGAATTTGACGAAAAAACGCTTCTTAGAGGCCTAGGGAGGCGGAAATCGCGACGGTCGCGGCGATTGGGAAAGGGAAGAAATAAACGATAAAACGGCGCCGAGCGGCGAAAAGGCGCGCTCGACGCCGACCGTCGGAAGGAAAACGCGACCTTCGACGAACGTTACTCTTCGCCGTACTTCGCCGCGATTTCGTCCAGTTCGGAGACGCTCTCGGCAAATTCGAGGAGCAAATTCACCAGTTCCGCTTTGCCCTCCGAGTCTTCGACTTCGCCCGACTCCAGCTTCGAGAGATAAGCGCAAACCGCGTCGACGGAAGTTTCAACCTTTTTCAGCCCGGTTTTGTAGTCCGCCGGACAGGCGCGCGTTTCGATCGAACGAATGTTGTCGCGAAATTCGGCGTAATTTTTGCCCATTTGCCCGAAAATTTTCTTCGGATCGTTGGCGTCGCCGTTCGCCAAGCCGAGTTTTTGCTCGCTCGTTTGTTCGCCGAGGCGAGCGGCGTAGTCGCGCAATTGCGCCTGGGCTTTCTCGACCGCGGCGCGTTGTTGGGCGGGATTGGGCCCGCAACCGACGGTCGAAACGCAAACAAAAGCAAGCAAAAACGCGACGAACGTAAAACGAGAACGGGAGATAAACGTTTGTCGGAACATCGATGCAAACTCCTCGTAAAAAATAAAACGCGTCGAACGGCGGGGCGGAAAACGTCGCGCCGAACGTCGAAAAGGGAAAAAGGAGGCCGAAACGCGACGCTGCGTCGTCCTCTTCGCGTTTTAGTTTAAACGATTCGAGCGCGAAACGCAAGCGAATTTTGCTCAAAGCGTTTTTATTTTCCGTATTTTGTCCAAAGGAACGGAACGCGGCGCGGATTGCGTCGAGTTTAACGATTACCGCAAACCTCGCGTTAAAAGAAAAAAGCCCGACGGCCCGAACGCGTCCGTAAAACAAGAAACGCCGCTCGAACGCAAAAAACGTCGAGCGGCGAGAAAAAAACGACGGCGGAAGCATTAGACCGCGTTGTAAATGTCGAAAAAAGCGACGTTTACGGCGTTCGCTTTTTCGACGCGAAGAGCGCGGCGACGCGAACCGCCTCGATCAAGCTCTCCGTCTTGGCGGTTCCGGTTCCGGCGACTTGGAACGCCGTCCCGTGCGCGACGCTCGTCCGGATAATCGGCAAACCGAGCGCGACGTTCACCGCCGAAAACATGTCGAACGCCTTCATCGCGATGTGCCCTTGGTCGTGGTAAATCGCGACGATTCCGTCGTAAAGGCCGTTTTTCGCGTCCAAAAAGAGCGTGTCCGCCGGGAACGGGCCGCGAACGTCCAAACCGTCGGCGCGGGCCGCCTCGACCGCCGGACGGATGATTCGGATTTCTTCGTCGCCGAAGAGGCCGCCGTCGCCGGAATGGCAGTTCAGCGCGCAGACGCCGAGCCGCGGCTCCCGACCGAGTATCGTCTCCATAAAACGGCGAATCAGGCCGCATTTTTCGTAAACCGACTCGAACGTTACTTGCTCGAGAGCCTTGCGCATCGACGTGTGAAGCGTAACGTGAACGACGCCCAAGCCGGTCGGCGACGCGATCGCCGGATTCGGCCCTAAATAGAGCGCCATTCCGAAGTTGGAAACGCCGCAACGCGACGCTAAAATCTCCGTGTGCCCCGGGAATTTGTGCCCGGCGAGGTTTAGCGACTCTTTGTGCAACGGCGCGGTAACGATTCCGGCGACCTCCCCGGAAAGCGCGAAGTCGATAGCGCGGTTCAACGAACGGAACGCGGCGTCGCCCCCCGCGGCGCAGATTTCGCCGAAACGAACCGAGGACGCCGACGCGTCGCAACAGGGGACGCAAGGTATCGTCGACGCGCCGAAACGGGACGGGTAGCAGTCCGCCGCTTCCGAAACCGAGTCGACGGCGACGACGCGAGCGTCCGTTTTCGCGACGGCGACGGCGCGACGCATTACGTCCGGATCGCCGAAAACGATCGGTCGCGACGGCGGGAGCGGGAACGCGGAAGTCGCCGAATCGTCCGGCGTCGGGAAGAAGGAGCGCCAAGCGCCGGCGATGATTTCCGGGCCGACGCCGGCGGGGTCGCCCGCGGTTAACGCGAGCAACGGAGCGGTTTCGAGCGGCATAAGACGGGTTCCTTCGCTGAAACGGTTGTTTTGGGTTGCGGTTATCGAAAAATCAAAGACGCGCGAACGCCGCGGCCCGAGAAAACGGTTGGCTTTGATTTTTGCTTCTGTTTGAAATAAATCAAAACGCGTCGAGCGAACCGGACGGAACGACGACGCGATTTTGATTTTTGTTCGACGTCGGGTTAAATCAAAGGCCGAGCGCCGAAACGGTTAAAAGTTCGGCAACGCGCGCCCCATTTGCCGAATCGCTTGGCGAAGTCGATCCTCTTTTTCGACGACCGCGAGACGCAAATAACCTTCGCCGAGCGGGCCGAACGCCGAACCGGGGCTGACGACGACGTTCGCTTCGCTCAAAAGTTTCATCGCGAAATCGAACGTCGTGTATTTTTGAAGGTACTTTTCCGGAATCTTTTGCCAAACGAACATCGACGCTTTCGGACGAACGACGTCCCAACCGAGCCGCTCGAGCCCTTCGCAAAGAACGTCGCGGCGGCGTTCGTAAACTTTCGCTTGCGCGGCGACGTCGGCGTCGAGTTCGCGCATCGCGACGATTCCGGCGATTTGGAGCGGAGTGAAGCCGCCGTAGTCGTAATAGGTCTTGATCGTCGCGAGCGCCCGGACGATTTCGGAGTTGCCCGCGCAAAAACCGATGCGCCAACCGGCCATATTGTAGCTTTTCGACATTGTCGTCATCTCGACGCCGACGTCGCGGGCGCCCGGGACGGAGAGGAAACTCGGCGTCTCGTAACCGTCGAACACGACGTCGGCGTAAGCGAGGTCGCTAAGCACCATAAAGCCGAATTTCTTCGCCAATTTGACCAAATCGACGTAAAATTCGCGCTCGACGACCGTCGCCGTCGGGTTGTGCGGATAGTTGACAAGCATTACTTTCGGACGCGGGTAGAACCGCTCGCAAGCGAACGCGACTTCCGAAAGGAGCCGCGCCGGGTCGCGAACGTCGAGCGCGAGCGTTTCGCCGCCCGCCAACATCACCGCGTAAAGGTGCGCCGGGAAATAAGGAGACGGAACGATCGCCAAATCGCCGGGGCCGCAAAGCGCGAGAATCGTGTGGCTTAGCGCGTCTTTCGAACCGAGCGTCGCGATGATTTCCGTGTCGGGATTTAACCGGACGCCGTAATATTTGAGGTAGCGGGCGGCGACTTCGCGGCGGAGGTTCGTCGCTCCGCGGGCGGCGCCGTACCCGTGAACTTTCGGGTTGCGAATCGCTTCGGCGAGCTTTTCGATCACGACGTCGCTCGGCGGGTCGGACGGACTTCCCATTCCGAGGTCGACGACGTCCGCTCCGGCGCGGCGTTTGGCGTATTTGAGCGCGTTCAACTCGGCGAAGAGGTAGGGCGGGAGGCGCTTCACTCGTTCGGCGACGTTGATTTCGAACGGGCGGGGGTCGTCCGGCGCGTCGTTCGTTTCGGCTTGCGCGGAGAGGCGAGCGGCGGTCGCTTCGGCGTCGACGTCGACGGGCGTCGACGCGGCGTTTGCGGCGTTCGCGGCGGTTTCAAGGGCGGGGGCGTTTTCTTCGTTAAACCGTTTTTTTTCTTCCCAATCGTTCGACATAGCGACCTCGGCGGTAAATACGGGGTTAAAACGGGCGGTTTCGGCAAATTGCGCAAGCCGGAAACGTCGGCGAAACGGACGAAACGGAAAAAGAACGCGAAGATCGCGGTTAACGAAGCCGGACGGCGCGCTCGGCGTTTCGGAAAACGTTCGCCGTTTATTAATAAGTCG
>JAZQAP010000132.1:0-7332 GCA_045545275.1 Thermoguttaceae bacterium
GTATTATAAGCGGAGCTAATACTAACCGCCCTTCCCCGCGCCGTTGGCGTCCGGGTTGGCGCGGCGGCGGAAAAGCGGAGGCGTGGAGGCGCCGCCTCCACATAGCAAAACCCACATAAGGAACGACGCGATGCGCGGCAAGACGAATAAATTAGTGGAAGCTCTTTATCGGACGTTGGAGAGTCAGCACGAAAAATGGTCGGTCTGTCCGGGCGACGACCTGCTTTCGCTGACGCCGTTGGCGGACGTCGGGGCGGATTGGGGACTGGAACGAACTTCGCGCGGGGACGCGGCGGGGGCCCCCGAGCGCGCTTGCGTCGTCTCGGGGAGCGACCGCGACCCCGACGCGCCAACGGCGTCGAAGGCCTTGGGCCCCCGGTTAGTAACACGGGGCCGTCAAAGTAACGTTACAGAAAATAGCGTCGTCAAACCAACGGATATGCCCCGGTACACGGGTAGCTACGACGGCGGGTGCGCGGTCAGTTATTACGGTCTCTGGTTCGCGGGCGATACGGACGCGCAACGCGAAATAATGAACGACTTAGCGTTCTACAAGGCGCAAGCTCAAGCGGGCGGTCGTTACCTTGAAAACCCCGTTTTCATCATTTTGAACGGTCAACAGTGGGAAGTCTGCCCTCGCGGTTCGAACGGCGAAGTTCGTTACAATTACCAAATTCGACGCGGCGGCGTTACCCTGCTCGTTCATCAAAATCCGGGCGACAATATCGCGGGCGTTCGCGCCGTTTACGGTTACGAAGCGTTAGTCGGTCGCAATCTCGACGACGTAAACCGAGAAACGAAAGATTTTCTAGCGTCGATCGGTTTCGACGTCGTTCGCGAAAAACTGTCCCGCGTCGATATGAACGTAACGCTCGGCGTCGATTTCTCTTGGGTTCAAAAGGCTTACGAAGAAAGTCGCGTCGTTTCCCGCGTCCGACGCTGGCGGCAATACGGACGCAACACGGAAGAAGGCTATATTCTTGAAACGATAATGGGCGGCGGTCATTTACAAGCCGTCGTATACGATAAGCTGCGCGAGTGTCTCGACAAGCGCGAAGAGGCGAAATTAGACGACTTATCGGACGTTCTCGGCGACCCTTGCGCGGAAAACGCCGGTCTTACCCGCGTCGAGTTCCGGTTCCGCCGTCCCGCGTTGAAAGCGTTCGAAATCAATAGCGTTCAAGACTTTACGAGTCGAATTGTCGACGTCGTGGAGTATCTAACTTCGCAGTGGTTCCGGATTCTCGGCGACCGCAAAATCCGCGGCAAGGAGAATCGGCAAGAGGTCTCGAACGAGTGGCGCTGGGTACAGTACGCGTTTTACTCGACTTTTTGCGAAGGCAAACTGTCGCAAGCGCCGTTAAAAACGCGAAACTTGAAGCGTATCGACCGCAAAAACGTTTTTCGTCAGGCGCTCGGTTGCGTTTCGTCGGCGTTCGCTTACGACGCTAACAGTCAAACGCTTTCTTTCGAAGAGTTTAGCGCGAAAGTTCGCGAGTTTATTTCGCTTGCGCTTCCCGAATTATTCAAGCAATATATGCAAAAGCGCGGCTGGTTCCAGACGGTGAAACAAGGCGTTCGCGACGTCGCGACGCAGTACGTTTTATACGAACGAACGCGCCCGAAATCGATAGAGGTTCCGTTCTGATGGAAGCGATTAAAGAACAAATACTTAACGATGTTTCCGGCTTTTTTATCGCCGGTTTTGTGTTGGGGCTCTCTCTGTATTTTACGGGGGTGGGCTACCAGTTAATTTTCGATTTATCCAAGAAAGGGTAAAAAAATGAAAGCTCTTAACATGTTGAAAAACAACGTCTTGAAAACCCGCGATTACATCGCGAAACGCGGCGCTTGCGTCGTTGCGGACGCTTCCGCTCTCGCCGTCGCGTCGACCGTCGCCGTTTCGACCGCGTTCGGGCAAGAAACCGCCGACATTACGGTTCCCGATTTGGGCGTCAACGGAACGACCGTGGTTGCGAAACTTACGGCGACGATGGGCACGTGGGTGATGGGCGGTATCGGTATCGCGATCGGCGTTTTCATCGTGAAGCTCGGCTGGGGCTTCGTGAAACAATTCGCGCAACGCAGCTGATAAAACGAAAGGGGGCGACCGATGCGTAATTTTTTAACTGGCTTGACGTTATGCTTCTTCATGCTAACGGTTTCGAACGTTTTCGCGGCAAAATACGACGATTCAAAACGTAGCGAGCGTTTGGGGTTGAGTTTTTACGACGGTCGTCCTCTTTACATTATTCGTTTTGGTTGCGACGTCGTTGATCGATCGCTAACTCGAGCGGATTTAATTCGCGTTCGAACAGGCTCGAATTTAACTGATTACGGTATTCCTAATGGTTCAGGCGTTATTGTAGATTACGTAAGAAACGACGCTGGCAAGATGTACGAATATGGTTATAGTTTTTATGGAGTCGATGAAAATGGCGATTTGATTCCGTTACATTCAGCAACTCTTAGTTATCCGTATTATCAAGAGATGCTCGATTTGTTGAGTATGCGATTAAGTCCCGACGACGTCGCGGTCAATATTTTCGACGCGATTTCCGAACGCTCGAAATCTTGGCTCCTTCCTGCGCTTGGCGTCGCGCTCGCGTTGTTCGGCGTCCGGTACTGTTATCGCCTTTTGGTTCGTATGGTTCAAGGCGAAAGCGGCGTCGGTCTCGGCGGCGCGACCGATTTGAGCGTTACCGCAAGTCGCGGCGACGACTCGTTTTCCAACGATTATTCGGGAGCGGTAAGCGTTGCGACATTGGTTAACGCTTGGGAAAACGCCGACGTTTCGAACGCCGACGAGTACGCGACCGGCGAAGCGTTCGGGCGCGAGTTCACCCCGAAAGCCGTCGCGTCGAACGTCGACCTTCAAAACGAGTGGTCGCGCCTTTCGGAAAGCGAGCGAGCGGAGCTTTTAGGCGACGATTTCGGCGCTCCGTTCGGCGGTCGGGCGTATCCGGGTCGCCAAGGCAATTATTACGTCGACTTGGAACGCGATAACTATTACGTTGATTTAACCAACGAGGACGAACGATGACGGAAGCGGAATTATCGTTGACGGTTGATTATCAAATTCTGCTGGCGCTTTGGTTTATCGCCGGCTTGTTCTGCTCGGCCCTTTTGTTTTGGCGGAAATAACGATGTGGAAATTTTTGAAGCGTTTGCGTTCGTGTTGCCTCTTCGCGGCGACGCTTTTAACGTCGTTGTTATTAACGACGCTCCTTTTAATCCGGTGGCATGGCTGACAATGACGTATTTAACAACTTTCTACGTCGGGCTTTACATCTGTTCCCTTCTTTTCCTAACGGCGGCGATGTTATGCGGCGACAATCGGTAATTTTAGCGGCTTTTTTCGCGCTCTTCCTCGCGACCTTCGCGCCGATCCGCGCGCAAGAGTCGGCGTCGACGGACGAAAACGCCGGAATTATGCTCGCCGCGACCTCGGGAACGGCGTTTACGTCGCTTGAAAATTACGCTCGCGACTTGGCGGGGCTCGTCGAAGTTAGCGGCTACACATACGACACGACGTATTACGAATTGGGACTCGTTAACATACCCGATCCCGGCGCTTACGATTGCTGGCTCTGGGCGGGCGGTTTGCTGCATTCGATAACGTCGAGTAGCGGCACGGTTTCGCGCGGCGGATTTTTGTTTCAAGGCGTCGTCGTTCGTCTCGCCAACGGAAATTGGGCGTCGACAGACGGCCTCGCTTCCGGAAACGTCGCGCATGGATATTGGCCGGTCTATTTTCGCGTCAAAGACGGCGTGTTTACAAGCGCTTCGTTTTACGGGACTTACGCAAACACAGGCGATATAACCGTTCAAGACGCGGCGAACTTCATGTCGAACTTGCGCTCGTTTCTTGTCGACGTGAAGAATCTCGCGATCACCGGCGCCGTCGTCGACAGTTTAGACGTCGCAAGACTCAACGACTTCGAGACTTACGACGCGGACGAAGGCGGCGTTATCGACCTTGTCGAGTGGGTTCGCGGCGGCGACCTTAACGACTGGATTGACGACGCTCCTTCATTCGATTCCGGCTGTAAGTGCGGCGCGTTTTGTAGTTGCGAGTGCGTTTGCGGCAAGTGGAGCGGCGCCGAATGCGGCGGAACGCCCGACGATTGCAAGTGTCATAAACACGACGAAACTTGCACTTGCGCCGATTACTGTTGCGCCTGCGAGTGTAGTTGCGAAAAATGCGCCGACGGAACGCATAGCGCCCACCAAAACGGCTCCGATACCTGCGACGGAACTACCGGCGATACAATAGGTTTCGTCGGTTGCGACTGTCATAAAACGACCGAAGAAACGGAGTGCGATTGCGCTAAATACTGCTGTAAACATACTTGCAAATGCGAGAAATGCGGCGACGGCGAACACTCCGCCCACGAAAACGGCTCCGCAACGTGCGATAACACTGACGGCGAAAGCGGTTGCAGTTGCCATAAAAGCGACGATCCGGAAAATCCGGACGACGAAGAATGCGAGTGCGCTAAATACTGTTGTCTCCACACTTGCGCTTGTAAAAAGTGCGGTGGCGGCGAACACTCCGCCCACGGGAACGGCTTACCGACGTGCGACGGTACGACCGAAAACACAGGTTGCGCCTGCCACGAAACAACCGGCGACGAGGAAGACTGCACGTGCGCTAATTACTGTTGTTACCATACTTGCGCCTGTAAACGATGCGCTTCCCTTCCCGCCGAAAAACATTCGCAACACAAAAACGGCTCGTCGACTTGCAACGGTACAACGGGTAGCGGCGGTTGCGATTGTCATGAATCGAACGGCGTCGGCGAGTTCGAAGCGCCCGAAGACCAAGAGTTTAAAGCACCGGAAGACGAGAAAAATAAAGAATTTATAAACGGTCGAGAAAAGTTCAAACCGTCGATAGAGCGCCTTGAAAAAGCGTTCGAAGACAAGTACCAAATAAAAAACGTTACGAAATATTTTAGCGGCGATTTGACCGGCGCTCTTCCGTCTTGGGAGTTTGAACTTCCCGGCGATTACGGCGTCGCTCGCGTCGATTTCAACGATTTGAAGAAATACGACGAACAATTAGCGACGGTTCGCGCCGTATTGGTTGCGCTAGTTTATTTATTAACGGCGGCTTACGTCTTGCAATCCTTGCGAAAGTTGGTGTGATGGGCTCGATATTTTCGACGTTTGCGGAGTGGCTCGGCGGGATTTTTTCCGCGCTTTGGGAAGGCGTAATTTCTCTATTTCGTTGGATTTGCGTTCTGTTATGGAACCTTTGGATAGAGTTCGCCGGGTTTGTTTTCGACTGCTTAGTTTCGCTCGTTATTTTTATAATCGGTTACTTTCCGTCGCTCGACCTCTCGAAAATCGACGAGGGCTTGACGACGGTAATAACGTATTGGCAAGGTTTCGACGCCTATTTGCCTTTAACGGAAATTCTTGTTTGTCTTGACTTTATGTGCACGTTTAACTGCGTTTTAACCCCCGTGCGCTTTGCGTTCAAATTCATTCCGCGTTTCGGCTCATGACGATACAAATAATTTATGGTAAACCCGGTAGCGGCAAGAGTTATCACGCCGTTAAAACGGTCGTTGAGATCCTTTGCGATTGGTCGCGCGTCGAGAAGAAAAAAGGCAAGCGCCACACGCAACGGCTTTACACAAACTTACCGCTAAACCGCGACGCTGTGAAGACTTACATTGAAAAACAAGTTCCCGGTTTTAGTTTCGACGTAGATTATTACCTCGTATCGCTCGACGATTCGTTTTTTCGCGCTCCCGAACGTAAAACCGACGCGCAAGGTCGACCGGAAACTAAGGAAGGCAAACCGGTTATGTCGTATTGGTGGGACGACTTGCCGGACGATTTGCTTATTGTTATCGACGAAGTTCACTGCCATCTCGGCAACGAATACGCTTACGTGAATCCGATCGAGTCGACGGCCGCGCTTAGAACTTATATGTCGATGCACCGCCACTACCGCCACGACTGGATTCTCCTAACCCAAGACAAGGGGCAAATTAACCGTCAAATTTTGTTGATGTCGGAACGAGCGCTACACGTCTTCAACGCAAAATCGATGTCCCTTCCCTTTCCGATTTCGATACCGATGGAAGACGTCGAAACGATGTTGAAGGGATTCGGCGTAAAGCGGCAATTATATCGGGTTCGGGTCGGTTCTTTCACTGCGTCGACGCGCGTAACCTACGACGGTCCGGTTAAGGCTTACGTGATGACGCAAGAAATTTTCGCGCTCTATACGTCGAATACGAAAGCCGCGGAAAACGTTGATATCGTTGGCGATAGAGCCCTTCCGTTCGAAGGAAAACTGGGCGCGGTCGCGTGGTTCGCGAAAAAACACGTTCCGCATTTGGCGATAAAAGCGGGCGCCGCCGTATTCCTTTATTTTGCTCTTCGCAACGTCATTTTCGAACTGCCTCAAAAGATGGCGATGAGCGGAGCCGAAACTGTTGAGAAAAACGGACTTAGCTTTACTACTAACAAGAAAAAAAACGAAGAAAAAACAAGCGCTTTACCGCAAGAAGCGCCGCTTCAAGCGCCGATAAATTTACCGGAGGAAATAGCGCCGGAAAGTTTGTCGCCAAACGATTTACCGTCTGAAAAAATGCAGTCGCACGAAACGTCGACGTCGTATAACGCAACGTCGCAATTTGCCGCGACCGCGTTCTTTCCCGACCGCGTTATCTCCTCCCAGGGATTCACTTACAAAATCGGCGAACTTGTGGAGTTATTACGCGATGACACGGACGTTATCGAAGAGCGCTTGGAACGGATTAACGTTAAGCGACGCGAAATTTTGTTTGAAGGCGGGCGGATTTGGTCGCGCAAAGGTTTCGAACCGCCGATTTTGCCTCCGGAACCTATTGTCGATACTGGCGTTGGCAACGTCGACCTTATTCGCGACAGGTTGCCGCTCGACGGAGTTTTTCCACATGGCGCCGAAACCGGAACCGACGGCGTTCGCGACGTCGCAAACGAAGCAAATTGAAGGAGTTCGAGCGAAGGGGCAAAAAATGACGTTCGCTTTCGACGGCGTACCGCTCCGCGCCGCGCTCGAAGAGATTTCCGATGTCGGCGGTTGCGAAGTCTTTTGCTCGACGGAAGTTGCGAACCAACCCGTTTCCGGATACTTCGCGCTTCGCGACGTCGCCGATTTGGTTCCGCTCCTTGCAAGAACAAACGGGCTACAATGCGTCGAGACTCGCGGCGCTTTTTACCTGACCGCCGACGTAAACGACGCAAACGCGATGGTTCCGCGAGTTTACCGACTCCCGCCTGGCGAACCGAACCGCCTGCAAAAAGCGCTCGAAAGCGTTTTGTCGAAAG
>JAZQAP010000133.1:0-1924 GCA_045545275.1 Thermoguttaceae bacterium
GACGTCTTGCGCTTTATTTGACGTTTGCGTTTCTCGGCGCGGTCGTCGTCGGGAACCTGCTAACGCCGGTTGTTAAGCGTTGTTTCCGCTGGATTTGGCTTCTGCCCGGATTCTTGCGGCGCCTTGCCGAAGCGTCGAAAGCGGCGGTCGAAGCGGGGCGCGACGCGTTCGACGAAGAAGACGACGTCGCGTCGACCGAACCAAAAGCGGCGCCGAAAAAAGCGTCGACGACGAAAAAAGGAGGTAAAAAGAAATGAAAGAAGTCCTTGAATGCGTTAAACTTATCGTTCAAATTGCGCTCATCGCGTTCGTCTTTTTCGCCGTTTGGAAAGGCGACGCCGACCGTTCCGACTTGATTCGCGAATACGGCGCCGCGATGCGCTTCGTCGCCGCGAACGACCCGGCTTTCGACGTCGAACCGGTCGACGACGGCCCGCTTCCGGTCGCGGCGGAAGACGCGTCGCAAGTCGAAGAACAATAAACGGTTAAGGAGGACGCGAAATGTCGGGAAAACACAGGCGGCAAAACGTTTGGGTCTTTTTCGAGACGGAGCGGATTAACAAATTGGCGGACGACGCGGTCGAAAAGAGGCTCCTAAAGTTCGGCGCGTTCGTGCGTTCCGACGCGCGGCGCTCGATTCGCAAGGAGCCGAAAGGGACGCGGCGCGAGCGGAACTCGAAACCGGGGGCGCCGCCGCTTTCGCACACCGGCAACCTGCGCGAAAACATCTTTTTCGGGCTCGACAAGCGCGAAAATTCGGTCGTGATCGGGCCGCACAAAAACCGTTCCGGCTACGCTCCGGAAGCGCTCGAATACGGCGGACGCGCGACGATAAACGGTTTCGTGCCCAAAACTTACAGAATCGGCGACACGGGCCCGATCGGGCGCGACGCGAACGGGCGAATCGTAAGAACCAAGCTAAAAACCGCCGAAATGGTCGCCCGCGCGAACCGGTTCGCTATCGAGCGCAACGACGCGGCGGTTTCGCGAACGGTCAAAATCGAAGCGCGACCGTATATGTCCCCGGCGTTCGAGCGCAACTTGCCGCACGCTCCGGAACTGTATCGTAATTCCTTGGAATAACATAACTTGGAGGTTGAATTATGAGTACTTCGCCTATCGCCCCGATTCAAGTGCGCAACCCGCTCGGCCATAACGCCCGCGCTTTCGTCGTTTCCGGTTCGACCAAAACGAAAGTCCCGTGCGTTCAATCGGTTTCGATTGCGCGACAATCCGAAACGGTCGACTTGACGACGTGGGATAGCGGCGGCTGGAAGAAAAACGTGCCCGGCACGAAGTCGATGACCGTCGAGATGATGATTCTTAAAGTCGAAGGCGACGCGATTCAGCGGTATTTTTACGACGCGTGGCGGGCCGACGCGCCGTCGACCATCGCTTGCGAATTTATTTCGAGCGAAAACGGCGAAGGCGCGAACGGCCTTTGGTGCGTTACGAATATCGGCGACGAGTTCGCGACGAACGAAGGGATTGCGGTGAAAATTTCGCTCGAAAGCTACGGCGAAATCGAAGAGATCGAAGCGAGCGCGGCGCCCGCGTCTTACGAAGGTTAATCGTTTAAGCAAAGGATTTAACGATGCGATATTTTCACGATAAAGACCATAATCGCTGGGCGCTCGAGTTGAATCTCGGCGCCGCGAAGCGAGTTTACGACGCGCTCGGCGTCGACCTGTTGAACCCGGCGTTCGTTTGCGACAACGGGCAAACGGTCTCGGCGCGGCTATGTTACGACGACCTTTTGCTCGGTCGCGTCGTCCTCGAAATGATCGCGCCGCAAGTGGAAGCGGTTCGGGTTTCGCGAGCGGAACTCGAAGCAAACTTCGACGCTAAAACGCTTTGCGACGCGGAGGCCGCGTTTTTCGACGAGTGGCGCGATTTTTTTACGCAACGTGGCAAGACGTGGGCT
>JAZQAP010000134.1:0-16869 GCA_045545275.1 Thermoguttaceae bacterium
TCCGAAAACGCCGAAACCGACGAACCTTCCGCCCGAAATTCGCGTCGTCGAATCGCCGAGTTCGCTCGCTCTCGCGTTAGCGCGAGTTTTCGTCGAAAATTCTCGTCGAAGCGGCGCGTTTGGAACCCGCCCTGCCGTTCAAACCCTTTACGATTTCGCAACCGTTCCGATATCGACGTTTACATCGGACTTAAAGGCCTCGCAAGCCGCCGAAACGCAACGTTTGGAACGCAATCCGAACGCCGCGCCTCCCGCGGACGCTCGCCCCCAAACCGACTCGTCGAACAACAAAAATCGCGAAGAGGAAGTCAAATTAAATCAAGACGTTACGCCGCCGCAAACCGGCGCTTTTAACGAGCTTAAACGATACTATATCGCGCAAAACTCCGTTCGCTACACCGCGTCAAAATCCGAGGACGAAGAATCGAAAAACGCCGAAACCGCCCCCGTCGCGGAGGTTGCCGAACAAACGCCCGGCGCCCAACGAAACGACAACTTAACCCAAGAATCGACGGACGTTTCCGCTACATCCCCGGAAAGCGGCGACTCTAAGTCGCAAAGCGAAGCCGCGACTTCGGAAAGCTCGAACGACGTAAAGTCGCAAAGCGAAGCCGCGACTTCGGAAAGCTCGAACGACGCAAAGTCGCAAAGCAAAGCCGCGACTTCGGAAAGCTCGAACGACGCGGAGTCGCCCAATCTTCAAGCGACGCTTTCCGAAAAAACCGACGCCGCGTTTCAAGAAGGCCAAAAGAATTACGAACGCGAACGAGCCGAGGAACGAAGCGACGTCGACGCTTTTTGGCGCGAAACTAAAGAACGCGGTCGCGAGACGGCGCGCGACGTCGAGTCGACTTACGACAACGTTAAACGATGGTTTTACAACCGTTTCGAACGCGACGAACATTTTTGGCGCGACTTTAACGACGCCATGAAACGCGACGCGCAACGCGACCTGCGCCGCTTCGAACGCCTTATCGAAACGCCCCGACCGACCCGACCTTGGTTCGACGGCCCGGTCGAACGCGTCGCGCGTATGTCGCCGGAAAAATATTGGTCGACGTTCGTCGAATTGTTAAAAACCAACCCGCCGACCGACGCCGACGCAAGAATCGTCAACGCGATGCAAACGTTAGGTTTAGAACCGGGAAAACCGCGCAAACTTTCCGGCGCCTTACGCAAATTAAGCGGGGCGGCCTTCGGAATCGCGCGTAAAAAAATCGAAATCGCCGCGCAATCGGAAATTTTGCGCAACACGACGCCGACGAATTGGGTCGTTTTTCAAAACCTCGGCGATTACGGCGACGATTACCTTTTCCGCGCGGGCGCGGCCAACGTTTTCATTGGCGTAAACATCGACAAAAACACGCTTTATCCGTTTGCCGTTCTCGACGCGTCCGGGGAACCGCTCGACGGCTCGGCGTCGTACCTGCTCCGCTTCCCCGCGGGCGAAGAACCGCCGACCGAATTCCTTTGGTCGCTAACCCTTTACGACGGCGAAGGTTACCTTGTGAACAACAAATGGAACAAATACGGCGTCAAAAGCGACGAAAACCTAAAACGCGCCGCCGACGGTTCGCTCGAAATTTTAATTCAACACGAAGAACCGCAAGGAGATACGACGAACTGGATTCCCGCCCCGCGCGGCCCGTTCGTCCTTGCTCTGCGCGTTTACCGTCCGAACGAAAAGTCGTCAAGCGGCGCCTGGACGCCGCCGGCAATTCAAAAAATTCAACGCGAAACAACCGCCCAATAAGCGTTTGCGTCGCGCCAAACGTCGACGCCTAAATCGACGAAACCGTTTGCGACACGCCGCCGCTTGTTTTGTTCGTTTTCAAACAACGAGACGCGTCGCGACTTAACCTCAACAATTTAAGGAGATTAGAAATGGCGAAAGATAACAACGATTGGGGCGATCGCTCGCAAAATTCCGGCTTCGAGGAATCTCAAGCGAGTTGTCCTTGGAACGCCGCGACCGGACTTCCGGGCTTCTGCAACTTCCTGACGGCGCCGGAGTTAAAACGGATGTCGCACAGCTGGAAACCCTTCTTAATGCTGGGGCTCGGCTTGATGATTCTCGGGTTGCTGGCGATCGGTTCGACTCTCGTCGCGACGACGTTAACCGTGTCGATTATCGGCGTTTTGTTGATGATCGGCGGCGCGACGCAAATCGTAAACTCCCTTTACGCAGGACGTTGGAACGGTTTCTTCCTTCACTTTGCGCTGGGAATTTTGTACCTCGTCGTCGGCTTTATGCTCCTCGACGCGCCGATCCTGAACGGGATCACGCTGACGTTCCTGTTGGCCGGATTTTTCATCCTCGCCGGTTTGTTCCGCATTGTCGCGGCGCTGACGACGCAACTTCCCGGCTGGGGTTGGGCGCTCTTTAACGGCTTGGTAACGTTTATGTTAGGCGCGCTGATTTACCGTCAATGGCCGTCGTCCGGCCTTTGGGTCATCGGGTTGTTTGTCGGGATCGAAATGATTTTCGCCGGCTGGTACTGGACGATGTTCGCGTCGAGCCTGCGCAAATACGCCGCGAATCCGAAACTTTACGATTCGCAAGTCTCGCAACCGCAAGGCGTTTGACAACGCGCCGTCCGACGTTTGATTGACGCGGCGTCGCCGGATTGTCGCGTCCTTGCGTCGAAATAAAAACGCGGCGTTCTCCGCTTTTGGAGAACGCCGCGCGATTTTTGCTAGACCGACGTTAATGTTAATTTTCAAACAACTTAACGACGACGGAGTCGATTCGTTTCCGCCGACGCTTCTTGGTTGACGTCAAGTAAAATTACTACGTCGCATCCCCAACGCCGCGCGTTGTCGAAGCCGTTAACGCGTTGCTTTTGCATCGTTTAAGCGACTATTTATTTAAAAATCCCAACGCTTTCGCCTTAACGGAGCGATTATAATGCTTCTTCAGCGAAACAGTTTCGCGAATCGCCGCGCCGGTGCGCACATTTACTAAGTCGAGCGTTAAACTATATTTAACCTGCGAATCTTTGTTATCGACCGTCGTCGCCGTCGTTACTTTCGCGAACAAAATATAATCGAAGGGCGTTTCGCTTTCGCCCAGCGCCGCCGCGAACCGTTCCCGTTTTTCCGGCAAAAGCAGGTCTTCGGCGCGCAACCCGGTCTCGCGCAACCCGGCCGTCGCCATACGGGAGTCGATCGTCTCGAAAGCGTCCGATCGCGCAATTTTTGTACGAATAACTTCCGCCAAATCTTCGCGCAAATCGCCCATTTCCTCGCCGCCCGCGTTTTCAACGCCGAGAAAACAAATTTTTCTAACCCCATATTCTTCGGTAATTTGCGCGACGGTTTTGCCGACGTCCGCCTCGGAAATCGGATTGCGCGCCGCTTGTTCGAGAAGCCCGTCGACCGCCGCTTCCGCCGCCGGATCGTAAATTTCCGAACCGGCTCGATGGCTCCCAACGCGCGTCGGTTCGTTTTCGTCGACCACTTTTCCACGTTGCGTCGCGCAACCTCCCAACAACGTTAACGTTAACAGGAAGACCGACGCTCGCTTAACGTTTCGCCGATCAAGCGCCTCCCGTCCTGTTTTGTTTTCGCTAACCATCGTCAATTCCTTAACTTGCAAACGATTTAAATTCTCGTTTTTCATTTTCAAGTCGTTCAAATTTCGCGACGTCTCAAATTCAACAACTCGTTGTCGCAAAACATTTTTCAAAAAATCAAACGCGTTTCCCGTTTCGAGCTAATCTCTCGACGACCGTCGCGCTCGCTTGACGAGGTTCCGATTATCGTCCGTCAAGCGACGACGCCCTAACCGCCCCCGACGTTTTAGCAAAATCGCTAATTCCGCGCGCCTTGCCGTCAAATTTTACCGATTCTATCAAATTTTCCCCCTATTGGCAAGAGATATTCCTTCATTTTACCCGAGCGAGACGCAGCTTTCGCTTTTCCCTCCCCTTTATTGCTTCAACGAAAAATCTTTCGCAAGTATTATTTTCAAAAAATCAAACGAGCTTATTTAAAAGGAGCGAACGACCGATTTTCAATCCGTCTCCGCAAACGCGGAAACGATATGCCGAACGTTTTTCCTACTTTTCAAAGCGCGCCCTTCCGTCGACGGCGCGATTTTTTGTTTTCCAACCCAATCCGCAACCCATTTATATTCAACGCTTATGACCGTCGAGAAACCCGAGTCCGAAATTGAAGAAGCGCGCGAAATTATTAAAGTGCGTCGTATTTCATCGAAGCCCGCCAACGCCGCCGAACCGCCTAAAAACGACGAAGCCGATAAAGCAAAAGCGCGTCAAGCCGAACTTGAAAAGCGCTTGCGACGTTTGCAAGCGTTTTTAGCAAGCGCAATTTTAATTTTTCTTCTCTTGGGATTGCGCGCTTTAGGTTGCTTTTCCTCCGCTCGTTCTCGTCCCTCTCCGCCCTCGGTCGTCCCCTCCGCTTCCGTTTCTTCCTCGTTTCCTCCCGCGTTCCCTTCTGAAAACGACGCCGTGTCAACCGAGAGCCGCCGTCTATTTTCCTTGCCCCCGACGTTCAGCGAAGAAACGGCAAACGACAACCAGCCGCCATCCGCTTGGAACGCGTCCGCGTCTTCGCCGTCGTTAAACGATTTGCGCGTCGTTCGCATCGCAACCTGGAACCTAGAACCCTTTGATTTTTCTAAGGTTACCAACCTATCGGTCGGTCGTAAAATCGCGCGACTTCTTCAAGAATTCGACGTCGTCGCCGTTCAAGGCGTTCGTTCTCAAAACCGGGCCGTCCTTGAAGCAATTCTTTACCTAATCGCCCAAGAAGGCAAGGAATACGATTACATCGCGCCGACGACCGCGACGGGAGGCAAATATTCCGCGACTTTTTTCAATACGCAAACAATAATCGTCGACCGCGAATCGATTTCGGACGTCTACGACGTTCGCGGGCGTCTTCAAACGCCGGCGCTCGTCGCTAATTTTCGCCCAAACTCCGTTCCGCCGGAATCTTGCTTCACATTTCAAATAATCAATCTGCACCTTACGGGAGCCGCGACCGACGGGGCCGCGCTTACCGATCTTCTCGCAACGCTCAAAAAACGCGCGGGCGGCTTCGGGTTAACCGAAGACGACTTAATCGTCGCGGGCGATTTTGGTAACAAGATACAAAAAATCAAAGGAGTCGACAAAATCTCGAACGCGGCGACGCTTCACTCGGATTCGGCGACCGAGCTCGACGGCGGTTCCAACGCGAACCTCCTCTTCGATTCCGTCGCGACTATCGAATACGTCGAACGATTTGGCGTCGTCGACCTTGCCGAATATTTCGATATTACCGACGTCGAAGCGAGGAACATTGCCAACGGGAGGCCCGTTTGGGGGGATTTTAGCGTTTATGAAGGCGGCGATCCCTATTTTTTTGCGCCGCAAGACAGAAAAACGACTTTTGCGCGTTAAATTTCGGCGTTTGCCCTTGACTTGAAAAGTCAAAAAAGGTATCGTAACTTGATTTTTAACGCGGCGAAATCCGTCCGTCTCCGCGCGCCTTCCATTTAGCCGTTCACTAAGAACTTAAAACAAATATTCGCCGGGTATTCTTCAAGCGACGTTCGCCGACGTTTAACCGGCTCGGAAAGATTCAACGATGAAAACGACGATCGTCATTCCCGCGCGCTTCGGCTCGAAACGCTTTCCCGGCAAACCTTTAGCAAAACTCGAAGGCAAAGCGATTTTGCAACGCGTTTGGGAAATCGCCGCCGAAGTTTGCTCGCAAGTTCCCGATTGCGACGCCGTTGTCGCGACCGAAACGCCCGACCTTGAAAATCGGAGCGAACGAATCGTCGAATTTTGCGAATCGCGACGCATTCCGGTCGTCGTTACGCCGAGTTCCTGCCGCTCCGGTTCCGACCGCGCTTGGGCCGCCGTTTCGTTCCGCGAGGAGACGCCGGACGTCGTCGTCAACTTGCAAGGCGACAACCCGATTTGTCCGCCGCAGTTTGTCGTCGACTTAATCGAAGCGCTTCGCGACAACATAAACGCAGATGTCGCAACGATTTACACCCGCTTAAATTGGGAAGCGCTCGACGCGTTGCGCGCCGCGAAAAAGACGTCGCCGTTCAGCGGAACGACCGTCGCGGTCGCCAAAACCGGCGACGCGCTTTGGTTCTCGAAAAATATCATTCCGGCGATACGCGGCGAAGAAGCGTTGCGCGCGGCGTCGGCGATTAGCCCTATCTGTCGCCATATCGGACTTTACGCTTACCGCTTCGACGCGCTTCGCTTCTTCGCGAACTCGAAAAAAGGCGAATACGAAAAACTGGAACAACTCGAACAGTTGCGCTTCATCGAAAACGGGTACAAAATCCAAATGATCGAGGGCGCGTATCCTCCGGGATTCGAAGGGGTTACGTCGGGCGTCGACACGCCGGAAGACCTTGAACGGGTCGCGGCGGTTTTGCGAAGTCGCGGCGAACTTTTAGACCGCTAAACTTCGTCTTCCCCGACCGCTTCGCCGTTGTTTGACGCCGTGTCGACGGTTTTCAAACCTTGCGTTTTAACGAAAACGACTCCGTCGACGCCCGCGCTTCGCCAACGATTACTCCTTAATTTCGAAAGACTTAACGCAATGACGCAAGAAACGCGACGTTCTGAAACGACGCTTATCGTCGCACGACACGGGAACACGTTTGAAAAGGGGGACGTTATTTTACGCGTCGGCGCCCGCTCCGACTTGCCGCTGACCGCCGAAGGACGCGCGCAAGGTCGCCGTCTCGGCGCCAAGCTCGCGGAACTCGGTCTTCGTCCGACGACGTTTTACTCGGCGCCGCTTCGACGAACGCTTGAAACGGCGACGGAAATCGCTGTTGCGCAAGGAGTTAACGCGAAACCTATCGTCGAGGATTTTTTGACGGAACTCGATTACGGCGTCGACGACGGGCGCCCGGAAACAGAGGTCGCGCGGCGTTTGGGCGCCGTCGAGTTGGCCGTTTGCGAAACGCCGTCGACTCCGTCTCGCGCCGCCGAACCGCTCGAAGTCGTCGATCTTTCTCCGGAAGCGATTGAAACGGCGGGACTTACCGCGCTCAAACGTTGGGACGCGGAAAAACGACTTCCGCTCGGCTGGTTCTTTTTGCGAGAACGGGTCGCTCGACTCGGCGACGATTGGCGTTCGTTTGCGTCGCGAATCGTCGAGCGTCATTCCGGCGAAACGGTCGTCGCGACGACAAGCAACGGAATCGCAAGGTTTGCGACGGCGATTTTGCCGCCGGACGCGCCGATCCCGGAAAAACTCAAACTCGCGACCGGCGCGTTCGGCGTCTTCGTTTGGAACGGCGAAAGTTGGCGTCTCGACGCTTGGAACGTTCGTTAACCATTGCCGCGACAACAAGTTTCCTTCATTTCTCTTTTCGTTTCCATTGCGACAAAAAATCGTCGTCGAAGGCTCGTTCAAGCCAATCGGCGACGGAAAGTTCGTCGTTAGCCGTTTCGACGGCGCGCTCGACTTCGTTCGTCATATCGGGGCGCGCCGTTCCAAAGGCCGAACAGTCGGTCGCGCATTGCAAGACGCCGTTCTCGAAGTCAAGTTCCAGCAACGTTTTATACGTCGCCGATTCGCCGTCCGTCGAGTCGAACGGGTCGACGATTTCGTCGCAAGCCGAAACGTTCGGCATTTTTCTTTTGCCGCTCGACGCCGCGTCAAATCCCAATTTTGCGACGTCCCCCATTTCGACGTTCTTGATTTCCAACCCAAAATTCATTCCGTCGGAGAAAGACTCGTCGGCGGACGCGGCGCCGGTTGGTTCGGCAACGCAATCGGCGCCGATCAAAATCGTTCCGGTAAAATCGAGCGGCAAATCGCATTCTTCGTAAAGGAAGCGGCAACCGGCGGTTGCGTCGTCGGAAAGCGTCGTCGGCGCGGCGCCGTCGAAAAGGCCGGCTTCGTCCGCGCGTCGAGCGAGCAAGTCGCGATGAAATTCGTCTTCGTTATCGAACCAGGGAAACTCCGCTTCGAGCGCCGCGATTTCGGCCCTTAACCGCGCCGCGTTCGTTTGAACCGTTTCCTCCCCTTCCGCCGTCCCACCCCCTTCAACCGCTTCAATTGTGTCAAAATCCGCAAGGAGCCGGGCGAGTTCGCGCTTTTTCCGCAAACGCTCGACGGCGAGCCGCCCCAGCTCCGACTTGCAGTCGAGCGGCGACGCGTACAAATTTCGAATAATCAAACGTTCCTCGGCGTCGACGGCGAACTCGGCGACGTAACCGCGTCGGCAAGCGTCGTCCGCGCTCGCGACGTAAAGTCCGAAATCCTCGGGGTTAAAAAGCGTTCCGCCGCACGAGTCGACAACGGAAAAGACGCGGCGTTGAAAATAAAAGCGGTCTTCAATTTGCGCGGTCATTGGCGTTTACTCCGATTTTTGTTCGAAAAAAATAAGAAAAGTAAAAGACGCGTCGTTTATTACTATCGGGCTGCGCCGTATCATTTTCCCCAGTTAAACGTTGTTTTTAAGAGCAGACATTTCTTTGCGCGACTCTCTATTTCCATAATTTACGCCATTTTGCAACAAATTCGTCTCCCAATGTCAACGCCGCGGCTTGTCTCATCATCTTTTTTTCGCAAACGTTTTTCTCGTCGTTTAAAAGTTTACGAAATTCCCTATTGTCAGTCAACAACTTACGAATTTCGTCTATGTTTCCTAATTCTATTGTTCCCTCGATTGAAAGCGCGTTAAAACTAAGCTCCGGCGCATTATCCTTTTCGCTATCGTCTATAAATTCAAACATTTCCTCGTCGTTCGAAAAATCAAGTTTTTTGGAGCCGTCCGCCAATTCGTCAACCTTTGTATTTTTCCAAAGCGACTTTAGCAAACGCCCCCACCTTATTCGTCGAAAAAACGATCTATCCGTCGACTTTTCCGCCGAAGCCGCCCTAAGCGTCGGTCGACTCAATAACGTCAAGAACCTTGCGGCGGCCTCGGAAAGCTCGTTCGCCTTTTGTAAAACGCCGTTCTTGAAATTGAGTTCCCATAAATTTTCGTAAGAAATCCATTCTAAATACCTTTCGTCAATGTACGAATCGACGGCCCGAAAAAAATTTTCGCCGATGAGAAACGAACCGGTATAATCAAATTCGATTCCAACGTCTTTATATACGCTAATATTTCCCGAAGCGCTTGGCGCGACGCCGTTTAGCGTCTGAACGCTTTCGCCCGTATTCGCCGTCCACTTTTTTAAAATCAGTCGGTTGGCTTCGTCGACAGAATAACCGGCGATATATCCGCGCATACGCCCGGTGTGAATCATTCCCTCGATACGAATCCCCCAATCGTTTGGTTCGAATAGTCCCTTCCAATTCGTCGCGGCGGCTAACTCATACGTTTTTCCGCGATAGTAAAACTTGTCCGGCCATTACGCGGTCATTTGATTCTCCTTTTATTCGACAAGAGTTTCACATCGCAAAACGTCGTTCGACCGATTGTTTCGTCAAAACGCAAGTCGTTTGACGGCAGCGCTTTGAGCGTTCTTTTTTTTTCGAAATTTCGAGCGTTCGTCGAGCGGGATTTTCGAAAAATTTCATCGCGGTTTCCGGAAAAAATTCTCGCGTCGCAATTCATTATAATTAGGGGAAAATCTGGCGTCAAGCGTCGCCCTCCCGGCAGGCGTCCCACCTGGAGGAAAAAACGCGAAAAAACCAAATATCGGCGGAGGACAAACGGCAAAAAAGTCCCGCAAAACGGAGCTAAACGACCGCCAAGCCTAAAATACGGAAGAGCCAACGTCAAGAGACAACCGAACGCTCGGCCCTCAAAGCCGAAAAATGAACGTAAAAGCGCAAATATCGAGAAAACGCGCGTTAAAAGCAAAAAACCTCCGCTCCCGCGTCGTTTCAACGCAAGGCTCGGAGGTTTTTCGGGATTCGTTCGCGTCAACGCAAGACAACGCAAACGTCGGCGGCGCGACGCGTTAAGAAGCGTCGCGCCATTCGTTTACGTCGAGGCGAAAATTAGAGGTTTTCGCAAACGAGGTCGCCGATTTCGGTCGTCGAGTAACCCATTTGACCGGCGGCTTGGCTCTTCATCTTCGTGCCGGTAACGAGTTGAACCGACTTCATAATACGGTCGGCGGCGGTTTGGTAACCCTCGTGTTCCAGCAACATCGCGGCGGAGCTGATCGACGCGATCGGGTTGATTTGGTTCAAACCGGTGAACTTCGGCGCGGTGCCGCCGATCGGCTCGAACATACTCGTCCCGCCGGCGTCCGGGCAGAGGTTCGCGCCCGCCGCGACGCCGAGACCGCCTTGAAGGATACCCGCCAAGTCGGTGATGATGTCGCCGAACATATTCGTCGTAACGATAACGTCGTAATTTTCCGGGCAGTCGACCATATAAATGCAGCACGCGTCGACGTGATGGTATTCTTTTTGAACGTCCGGATATTCGGCGCCGACTTCCTCGAACGTCCGCATCCAGAGGTCGTGTCCGAACGTGAGAACGTTCGTTTTCGCGACGAGCGTAACCTTTTTGCCCTTCGGATTGTTGCGGCGGCGAGCGTATTCAAACGCCCAACGAACGCAGCGTTCGCAACCTTTGCGCGTGTAAATCGCCGTTTGCGTCGCGACTTCGTCCGGCGTCCCCTTCTTCAGGAAACCGCCGATCCCGGCGTACATATCTTCCGTATTTTCGCGGACGACGACAAAGTCGAGGTCTTCCGGGCCCTTGTTGCGAAGCGGGGTCGCGACGCCGGGAAGCAATTTCACCGGGCGAAGGTTGATGTATTGATCGAATTCGAAACGCAAGCGGAGCAAGAGGCCCTTTTCGAGAATCCCCGGCTTCACGTCGACGTGTCCGACCGCGCCCAAAAGAATCGAGCTAAATTGGCGCAGTTGTTCGACTTCGTCGTCAGTGATGATAATCCCGCCGTTTTTCAGGTAGCGTTCGCCGCAAATGTCGAAATCGGTCAGTTCGAGCTTGATATTTTCAAGTTTCGCGACTTCCTTCAAGACTTTAACCGCTTCGCCGACCACTTCCGGCCCGGTTCCGTCGCCGCCGAGGGTCGCCACTTTCAACACATCGTTCATTATTCTTCTCCGCAATTTCGTTCCGTTCGACGGCGCGTTTCGTTCGGGAAAATTTCGCTCGTTTCCCCGCTTTTTTATCGCAAACCGTCGACTTTTCGCGTTTTCCGCCGCTTCTCGCCCTCAAATGTTCCGGAACGACTCGCCGGAAAGCGCAAGAAGAACGGGACGCGAAAAAAGACGTTAAATCTTAACCACTTCATTATGACGCGGCGCGTAATTTTGACAAGCCCCCCGACTAAACAAAATTTACCTCTTAAAATAATCCCCTCTTAAAACCTTCCCCTTTCACATTCTTTCGTTAGCCTTTCTCCACTCATTTCGACCGTTATTACTAACTTTTTTAGCGGGACATCCTGCAACGGCAATATCCGGTTCATCAATATTTTTAGTTACTACGGCGCCAGCGCCAATCGCCACTCCGTCGGCAACTTTCACTCCGCCAACAATCACGGCGCCGACTCCCACGACAACATTATCGCCCAACTCCGGTCTAGCGTTACTTGTTCCCTTAGCCACTAACGCAGTATTTATATGTAACGAGCAATTTTCTCCAACGACGCCATTAAGTAAAATGGAACCAAGATGCATAATTTTAAGACCGCGTCCACAGGTATTTGGCCCAATCCTTAGACCATATAAATTTTGCATCCTTCGCAACCGCAACGCGCCAATGATATAGCGTAATTTTTTGCCAGTGTTCTTGTAATATTCAACTTTCCTGAGGGTACGCTGAAATTTTTTAATAACGCCGCGTTCGCTAAATCCAAGATCTCTCAGAGAAAAGCGCAACTGTTCATACGTAATCCAATCTTTTAAATTTTCTTTACTTGTAATCCGTTTCGACGCCGCGTTCTCTTCTCTTCTCTTCTCTTCCATCTTATTTGCCCAATAAATCCACGCTATTCAATCACAAGACTAACCGTAAAACACAACAAAATTCTATACGTCTTCAAAATTCAGCGATAAAACTTGCGCACTCGCGAAATCGACTCGAACCCGCCGAGTTCGAGGCATTCGCGGACGCATTCCATCGCCGGCGCGTCGTCGGCCAAAACCTCGTACTTGCGCTTCACCGAGCCGACGACGTAATCGAGCCCGAGCGGGAACGCCATCGTCAAAAGCGCGCTTTCGAGCGGACTCTTCACCGGCGAACCGTCGCATTTGCGCTTCGGCGGGAGCATCACGGTGAAATTGCTCAGCCCGACCGACGCGTGAACGCCCGCCATTTCCGGGTTCGCTTTGATCGTTTTCAGCGAATCGAGCAATCGCGCCAAGTTCCCTTCGAAGTCGCTCCCGATCGGCGCGACGCCGGGATCGAAGATAATGTCGTCGTTCGGAATCCCGCGTTTTTTCGCTTCGGCGAAGAGGAGTTCGGCGGCGGCGTAAGTCTCCTCGGCGGTTCGCGACGGCGCGCCGTTCCCGTCGGCGTCGACGTATTCCGTCAGGAGCAAAATCGGGCGGAACGGCGCGATTTCATACAAATCGAACATTTCCGTTCGCAGCGGCGAAATCGAATTCAAAATCGGCTTTCCGCGACTCGGGTCGCAAGCGCGAAGTCCCGCCTCCGCCAGCGCGTAATCGGGCGAGTCGACCGAAATCGGCTTGTCGGTCGCTTCGCAGATCGCCTTTACGACCGCCGCCATAAACTCCGGCGAGCGCGTCCCGACGTTGGCGTCGATATACGCGGCGCCGTTTTCCGCTTGGAAGCGCGCCAATTCCTTGACGCCGTCGAAGTCCGCCGCCTCGAACATCGCGTTCGTCGACGGAACGGAGTCGTTGATCGACTCGCCGATAATCGTCAAACCGGGAAACGCCATATCTTCTTTTATTCCTTGCTTTACGTTTTCATTCCGTCGACGTTTCGCCCGTTCCCGCAGGAGCGGCGCGACATTCCCCAAACCGCCGACGCTCGTTTTTAATTATACTCGCTCCGCGAACGTTCGCAAGCCCCCCGGTTCCGTCTTTTGATCGTCGACGCTAACCGACGCGAAATCGGGGAGTTCCGCGTCGAAAAAATTTCGCGTTAACCTCGGAAAAAATCAAAGAAATTTTCCGAAAACGCTTGAAAAACACTTTCGTTCTTGTTAACATTAATACTAAAGGGCGCGACGCGACGTAAGTCGGCGACCGACCGCGTTTCGGACGTCGCGTTCTTTTACCTAAATTACGTCCTTTCAGTTATTTCCACGATTCTTACAAGGAACCTTCGCATGACGAACATTTTTGTCAACATGGGGAGGAGAGGCAAACAGCGTAAGCGCGGATTTACTCTCGTCGAACTCCTCGTCGTTATCGCCATCATCGGCATTCTCATCGGCTTGCTCCTTCCGGCAGTTCAAGCGGCTCGCGAAGCCGCGCGTCGGATGCAATGCACGAACAACCTGAAACAACTCGGCTTAGCCTGCATGAGCTACGCCGACGCGCACGGCGACTCCCTCCCGATGGGCTCCGACTGCATCGGTTGCGAAAGCAACGACAGTCGCGGCCTCGGCCCCCGTATTTACCTCCTGCCCTACCTCGAACAAAGCGCGCTCTACGGCGAAACGATGGAAGCGGTTAAGGGCGGCGCCTACGCTTGGACGCTTCCGCAGTCGATCATCTCGACCGCCGTCGACGGTTACAAATGCCCGTCGGACGGCCAGTCGCGTCAGCTCCGCCAAGACACGCACTCGACGACCAACCAATACTCGCCGAACAACTACGTCTTCAGCAACGGCGACTACTGCGCTAAAGACGAAGACTGGAACTGGAACGGCAAAGACGAGCCGAACAAAGTTCCGGCGAACTACTCGCGCGGCGCTTTCCAACCGCGTTACTGGACGCATCTTGCGTCGATTACCGACGGAACCTCGAACACCGCGCTGGCGTCGGAAGGCGTCATCGGGCGCGGCTCCGGAGCGGCGACGAACGGCGGTCTTCTCCGAGGCGGCGTCGCGGTTAACCGAACCGACGTTTTCGGCGGCTCCGGAACCGGGCACTGGACCTGCGAATACTCCGGCTTCAACCCGCAAACCTGCATTAATTTGCGCTCCGGAGCAAACGAGTTCTCGTCGAGCGCGCAAGTCAACCAGCAAGACCGTCTCGTCCGTTGGACCGACGGGCAGCCGTATTTCTCCGGCTTCAACACGATTCTGCCGCCGAACGCGCCGATCTGTTCCTCCGGCTCGACGCACTACGACCCGGCCCTCCTTCCGCCGCAATCGTTCCACTCCGGCGGCGTCAACGTCGCGATGGTCGACGGTTCCGTCCGCTTCGTTAGCGAAACGGTCGACTGCGGCAACCTGACCGGCTCGACCGTCGGCGACAATACCGGCCTCGGCAAACGCTCCGGCAAGTCGAACTTCGGCGTTTGGGGCGCCCTCGGCTCCCGCGACGGCGGAGAAACCGAAACGCTCTAAACCTTCGATTTTCAACGCTTCATGCCAAGCGCGCAAAACGGCGCCGCGACTAAAAAAGTCCCGGCGCCGTCTTTTTTTTCGCCCTATTTGATTCTTGTTTCGCAACAAAAATAATCAAAACCGCTTCGAAACGCGTCCTTTGCCGCCGTCCGTTAGCCATCCTTAACTTTATTCGTCGCCCCGACGAACGCGTCGCGTCGCAAAATTTTTTCCCCGCTCCGCCCTTATTACCTTGACGCCGCTTTCGCGCCGCGTTACAATACTTACGACGCGACGTCGGGACGCCAAAACGCTCCGCTCGCGCCTCGTTTATCCCCTCCGCCTCTCTCCAAAAGGAACCTCTTATGTCCGTTAACGCCAACGTTTCGCGACGTTCCGGTTTCGCGTTAATCGAACTCCTTACCGTCGTCGCGCTCGCGTTTTTGACGCTTTCCCTCCTGACTCCGGCGGTTTTGCAATCGCGGGCCGCCGCGCGTCGCGAACAATGCGCCGACGCCTTGAAGCGCCTCGCGCTCGGCGTTCAGTGTTACCACGACGCGAACAACGCGCACCCGATCGGGCAAGACGGAAACGACCTCGATTACGGCTTCCGCGTCGCCCTTCTCCCTTACCTCGGCGAAAGCGCGACTTACGACCTCGCGACGCGCTACCGAGCGGACGGCGTTCGCTTCGGCGAAACCGGCCCCGATCTGCGCGAAAAGCGTTTCGACTTTTACGCTTGCCCGGCCGACCCCGCCGCGCAAACGATTTTAAACGGTTGCGCTACCGCTAGTTACGTCGCCTGTTACGGCGATTATTGCCCGAAAGTCGAACCTTGGAACGGCGAAACTTACGCCGAGACCGCGCGTTTCGCCGCCGACAAGGACGTCGTCGCTCGAAACTCTCGCCTATTCCGCAACGGCTCCCGAGGCGCGATTCAGCCGAAAATTTGGTCCGGCGTCGCGGACGTTATCGACGGAACCTCGAACACCGCGCTCTTTAGCGAAACGCTCGTCGCCGTTCCGAACGCTCGGACGTTCCGCGACGGTCTCGCCGTCGAGCGCGCCGACGTCTTCGGCGCCGGCCCCGACCGCGACTCTTGCGAACGTCCCGGCTTCAATCCGAAAAATTGCCTCGATCTCGCCGCCAAGGACGGTTCCGGCGCCTTCCTCGACGGAGTCGTCGTCGACCAAGCGCGCGGCAAGCGTTGGGGCGACGGTCGCCTTCCGTTCGCCGCGTTTTCGACGATTCTTCCGCCGAACTCGCCGAACTGCGCGCTCGGTCAAGTCGGCGACGACGGAGCGAACGTCCAACTTCTCTCGGCGTCGTCCGCGCACTCGGGCGGGGTTAACGTCGCGTTCGTCGACGGCGCCGTCCGCTTCGTTAGCGACGAAATCGACTGCGGACGCTTGACCCTCGACGAATCGTTTTACCTCGACGAATCGTTCGCTCCCGCCGAGCTGCGTTGCGTCGCTTCCGGCAAGTCGCCGTTCGGCGTTTGGGGCGCGCTCGGCTCCCGCTTCGGCGGCGAAACCGACGTCCGCTCCAACGATAAAATAACGCTCGTTACGACGCCGTCCGCCCGTTCCTTGCCCAAAATTCTCCCGCCCGCCGTCCCCGACGCCGCGACGGTCGCGTATTCCGGCGTCGCGACGCTCGACGGTCGTCCGCTCGCCGACGCGCGAATCTCCCTCGTTCCGACGTCGCTTAACGCTCGCGTCGCGTTCGCGACGACCGACCTCGTCGGACGCTTCGTCGTCAAAACGCTTGACGGAAACGCTCCGCCGCCCGGCGTTTACCGCGTTACGGTCGCCAAATATCGCGTCGAAAATCCTTATACCGACGAAGAAATCGCCGCGCTCGCCCGTTACGACTTCGACCTCGAAAGTTTCGCCAAGAGTCCCGCCGAACTCCTCCCGAACCGCCCGGAACCGAACGTCGTTTCGACGATTCCGAAGCGTTACGCCCGCGCCGAAACGTCCGGCTTGACCCTCGTCCTCCCGGAAGGCGGAACGCAAAACCTTCGCCTCGAAATGACAAGCGACGCCCAATAACCCCGCGCCCGCTCGACTCGCGCCTTGCCTTCGACGCCGCGTCCGCCTCCCGACGCGGCGTTTTTTTCGCTCTTCCCCTTCTTTTTCCCCCTTATATTCCTTTTACTTTCCCCGCCTCCCGCGACGCGTTCTTCCGGTAAAACCGCCGCCCCTTCCCGTTTCCGTTCGAAGACGCGAACGCCACGTCATGTAACATCGTTTTTTTCAACGACTTGCCGCGTCGAAGAAACGAAGTTCGCCGCGTTCCCCCTTGCGGAAATCGCAAAATTCGAGTATACTAACAAACGAAGGGCTCTTGCGCCGCTCGGTTTCCCGTTGGCCTCTTCGCAACGCAAACCTTCGTCAAAATCCTTAAAATTTTCCTACCTTCACACTCCGAGGCAAAATCATGTCGAAATCCTATGTTAAACTGGGGG
>JAZQAP010000135.1:0-3150 GCA_045545275.1 Thermoguttaceae bacterium
CGTCTGCCGCGTCATTTTCGAAACCTGCGAGAAAAACGGTTGGATCGGCAAACGTTGCGTTTCTCCGATTCTCCCCGGTTTGAAACCGGTCGGGCGTGATAACGTCGACTTCTACTCGATGAGCAAAAAAGCGGCCGCGATCTCCTGCGCGATCATTCTCGTCGGTTTGATCGCCGTCGGCGCGCGCGGCAAAGGTATCTTCGACGTCGACTTCGTCGGCGGCGTCGAAGTCCAAACGGTCTTCACCGAACCGGTCGAAATCTCGACCGTCCGCGAAAACCTGAGCGAACTTCCGGACCTCTCCGTTAGCGAACTCACCTTGGCGCAAGACAGCGTCGGTCAAGAAGTCGCGGCGCACTCCAGCTACGCGATCAGCGCCTCGTGCCCGCCCGGCAAAGAAGCCGCCGACTTCGAAAAAGAAGTCCAAGCGCTCTTGAAAGACAAATTCGCCGCCCAACTTCCGCGCTACATGATGGAATATACGGTCGGCGACGCGCAAGACGTCGTTCTTCCCGGCTCGTCCGAACCGCAAGCGCAAATCGCCGTCGACGTGAAACTGTCCCGCCCGATGAGCGGCGAAGTCGTCCTCGGTTACTTCGCGGACGTTCAAAAAGACGCCGGCACCGACGCGCTCGTCGCCTCGTTCGCCGCCGACGTCGACGCTTCCTCCGCCGAAAAAGAATGGACGGTCAACGTCGACTCGGGCGATCAAGCGAAAGTCGAAGAAATCGCGAAAGCGGTCGCGGAGAAAGCCGCGGAAGAAGTCGCGTTCGAAGCGTCCAGCACGATCGGTAGCTCGGTCGCCGGTTACGCTCGCGTCCAAGGGATGCTGGCGATTTTCGGTTCGTTGCTCTGCGTCGTCGCTTACCTGTGGCTCCGCTTTAAGCGCGCGGTCTTCGGTATTTCGGCGGTCGTCGGGCTCATCCACGACGTCCTCTTCACGCTCGGTTTGATCGGTTTGAGCTACTGGCTCGCGCCGTTCCTCGGTTTCCTCGGGATCGCCCAATTCAAGATCGGTCTCGCGACCGTCGCCGCGTTCCTGACGTTGATCGGTTACTCGCTCAACGACACGATCATTCTCTTCGACCGTATCCGCGAAGTCCGCGGCAAGTCGGAAGCGTTGACGAAGGAAATCATCAACCGCGCGACGAACGAATGCTTGAGCCGCACCTTGCTGACGTCGTTGACGACGCTCTTCACCGCGCTCGTCCTTTACGCGTTCGGCGGCGCCGGGATTCACACCTTCGCGTTCGCGATGAGCGTCGGCGTTATCGTCGGGACGTTCAGCTCGATCTTCATTTGCGCGCCGTTCCTCCTTTGGTTGCTGAGCCGTCAGGCTTCGAAAACCCCGTCGAACCGCGTTCAAAAGACCGCGAAAAAGGCGTAATTCCGTCAAATCCGTTAAATCTTAAACTCGATCGACTTCGGCGCGTCGTCATTTCGGCGCGACCGTCGCGAGTTTTTCGTCGCGCTCGAAAAGGTTGGGGGCTTTCCCCGGTTTTTTCGACGCGACGTTTTACCGTCGGCTCCGCGCCGAAGAAATTTTCATTGGACAAACCGAATCTCGACGACGCTTTTTAGCCGCGCCGTTAAGTTCGGCGTCGGGAGGTCGACGACGATCAAGGCGAACGTTGCGAAGCGTTCGCCTTTATTTTTTCCCCGCGTCCCCCGTTTTCTCCATTCTACCTTCTTACTTTCCCAAGAGGCCGTCCGATGCGACAAAAATTCCGAAAAGGCGCGCCGCTTTTCGCCGCGTGTTGCGCCGCCGCGACGTTTTTCCTCCCGCTTTCCGCCGACGCCGCCGACCAAGCTGCGTCGAAACCGGAAGTCGCGAAAAAAGTCATTAATCTCGACAAACTCGACGCGATGCAAGTCGTCGAGCCGGTCGGCGTTCACCCGTACAACGAAGGTTTCGTCGAAACCGACGGCGTTTACGTTTGCGACGCGGGCAACGCGACCGACAAAGCGTTCGGCGTCGCTCGCCGTTACGTTCTCAACCAAGAGACCGCCGCGCCGATCGTCGCGACCGGTTGGAGCCGCGCCGAGAACGTCGGCGGCTCCGTCGGTAACGATTATTCCCTTTATATCGACCTCGAATACGCCGACGGTCAAATGCTTTGGGGCCAAACCGCGCCGTTCGCGACCGGCGATTCCGACTGGACGCAAGAGCGCGTCGCGATTTTCCCGGAAAAACCGATCAAATCGTTAACCTTTTACGGTCTTTTCCGCAACCGCTCCGGCAAGGCGTCGTTCCGCGACCTCGAACTCCGCGAAATGAAGCTCTCGAACGCCTTTTACCTCTTCGACGGCGTCCCGGTCGAGCGCGACGCTCAAACGGGCGCGACGCTTCGCGGGCCTTATCCGAAAATCGGCGACTCGAGCGTCTTGCTTCGCGACGTCGCGAAAAACGGCGATTTCTTGCGCGTCGGCAATAACGGCGGCGAAGTCGACGGCGTCCGCGTTGCTCGGCGTTTTGACAAATACGGATTGGAAACGTTCGTTTTGGAAAATCTCGCCCCCGTCGACCGCGCGTTAACGCTTGTTTATTCGATTAGCGTTCCCAATTTCCAATACGAGCCGTCGACAGAAAAAACGCCGCCTTTTGTTTGGCTGGACGACCCGCGACGTTCGCGCCCGATCGTCGGCGACGGCGAGTTTATCGCGGCGCGTTCGGTTCCGGAAATCGGCGGCGGTCGTCTTTCGCATTATCCGATCGGCGGCGTCCTTGCGCCCGGCAGGCTCGGCGGCCCGACGAGCGAGACGAGCGCGATCGGTCTCGGCGTCGACCCGAACTATCCGGCGTTTTACCGAATCGCGTTCAACGCCGCGTCGCGCGAACTTTATATCGCTTTCGACGTCGCGCTGACGCCGGAAAAGCCGACCGCCGAACTTCGCTTCGCTCCTCTGGGCGCCCAACTTGTCGGCAAGACCGACGCCTTCCGCGGGCTCCTCGACGCCTACCGCCAAAAGTTTCCGGAAGCGTTCGTCGTTCGCGCGCCGAACCAAGGAAACTGGATGCCGTTCGCGCCGATCTCTAAAGTCCCGAACCAAGAGGACTTCGGTTTCCAATTCAAAGAAGGAAACGACGAAGTCGCTTACGACGATTCCGTCGGCGTTACGACGTTCCGATACACCGAGCCGATGACCTGG